>JAGQTL010000115.1 GCA_020439035.1 Leucobacter sp.
TCCAGCTCACCCCGCCGAAGAACATCGCCCCGAGCACGGTCACACCCATGATCAGCGTGGTGCCGAGATCCTTGCCGAGCAGCACGAGGCCGAGTGCCAGCGTCGCGCCGGGGATCACCACTGGGATCAGCTCGTGCTTCATCTTGCCGAGGAGCGGCTGCTTCTTCAGCAGCACGGCGCCGATCCAGATGATGAGCGCGAGCTTCAAGAGCTCGGAGGGCTGACCGCGCACCGGCCCGATGTCGATCCAGTTGCGATTGCCGAACTGCTCGTCGCCGAGCGGCGAGAAGACGAGCGCCTGCAGGCCGAGCCCTGCGGCGAACAGCCACCACGCCCAGCGCCGCCAGAACGCCGCCGGCAGCCGCGCCGCGACCAGCATGAGCGGCACCCCGATGAGCGCGAACTGCGTCTGCCTCCAGAACCGCCCGAAGAATCCCTCGCCGTCGACGAAGGAGGTGATCGAGGATGAGGAGAGCACCATGACGAGCCCGAACGCGACGAGCAGCAGCGTGATCGTGTAGAGGAGCACGACGGTGGGATCGGAGCTGAAGCGGAGGTCGCCGCCCAGCCTGATGCGGGCGAAGCCGCTCGCGCCCGGCGCGGGCGACGCGTCGGATGCGCCGTTCGAGGATCCGGGCTCTGCCGGCGAGCCGTCAGGCGTCGCGGTCTCCGGCGGGTGCGTCGTCATCCGCGTCACCTCCACTGCCCTCGGCCGTACCGGCCAGCGATCGCACGGCCGCCTGGAAGCGCCGACCGCGATCCGCGTAGTCTTCGAACTGATCCATCGATGCCGCAGCAGGTGCCAGCAGCACCGTGTCGCCCGCGTGCGCGAGCGAGGCCGCGGCCAGCACCGCCTCGGTCATCGTCTCCTCAGTCTGCCCCGCCACGACCTCGATCCGCGGTACCCCCGGTGCGTGTCGCTCGAGCGCGCTCAGCACTTCGCCGCGCTCGGCCCCGATCACGATGGCGCCGACGAGCCGATGGGCGTGCCGCTCGACGAGCGGGCCGATCTCGGTGCCTTTGAGCAGCCCGCCGACGATCCAGACCACGCGCTCGAACGTGCTGAGCGCGCCGTCCGCCGCATGCGCATTCGTCGCCTTCGAGTCGTCGACCCAGAGCACCCCCGGCAGCCCGTCGACCTCGCCGAGCCGCTGCACGCGGTGCTCGTCGAGCTCGAACGCCAGGACCGCCGCGGCGATCTCCGCCGGCTCGACGCCCCGAGCCCGGGCAAGCGCCGCGGCGGCGAGGATGTTCTGCACGAGGTGCGGGGCATCGAGGCCGCGGCTCGAGAGCTCGTGCAGCGTCACGAGTTCGAATGCCGAGGAGCGCCGCTCGGCGTGGAACCCCCGGTCGACGAGGATGCCGTCGACGAGGCCGAATCCGCTGGGCGGCGGGCTGTCGAGCCCGAAGCTCACGGCTCGGGCGCCTTCGATCACCTCCGCATCCTCGACCATGCGCTCGGTCGCTGGGTCGGCGCGGTTGTACACGCAGGCCACCTGCGTGTTCGCGTAGACCTTCGCCTTCGCGGCGATATAGGCCTCGCGCGAGCCGTGCCAGTCGAGATGATCGTCGGCGACGTTCACGCAGACGCTCGCATACGGCGAGATCTCGCCGAGCCGATGCAACTGGAAGCTCGAGAGTTCGACCACGAGCGCGTCATAGCCCTGGGGATCGCGCAGGGCATCGAGGATCGGCACGCCGATGTTGCCGACCGGAGCGGCCCGCAGGCCCCCGGCCAGCAGCATGTGCGCGGTGAGCTGCGTGGTGGTCGTCTTCCCGTTCGTCCCCGTGACGCAGATCCAGTCCGCGATGCGCGGGGTCTTGTCGCGCAGCCGCCACCCGAGCTCGATATCGCCCCAGGTCACGATGCCCCGTTCCTCGGCCCACGCCGTGAGCGGATGGTCGGGGCGGTAGCCGGGCGACACCACGACGAGCTCGGGGTCGAACGCCTGCAGGTCGGCGAGCTGCGCCTCGTCATCGGCGAGGCACGCGCGCTCCGCTCCGATCACCTCCAGGAGCCGCTCGCGGTCGGGATCCGGCGCGCCGAAGATCACCCGCACACGCGACCCCAGCTCGGTGAGCGTATCGGCCACCGAGAATCCCGTGACGCCGAGACCGAGCACGGCGACCCGCAGGCCGCTCCAGTCGTGATGCCAGCTCGTGAGCGCACGTACGCGGTCGCGAGCCGCCGCGCCCGTCATTGCTGCACGATCCACTCGGCGTAGAAGGCGCCGACACCGGCCATCACGAAGACGCCGGCGATGATCCAGAAGCGCACCACCACGGTCGTCTCGGCCCAGCCCTTCAGCTCGAAGTGGTGATGGATCGGGCTCATCAGGAAGATCCGCCTGCCCTTCGTCGCCTTGAAGTAGGCGCGCTGCAGCAGCACCGAGCCGACCTCGATGATGAAGAGGCCGCCGATGAGGATGAGCAGCAGTTCTGTGCGGCTGAGGATCGCGAGCGCGGCGATCGCGCCGCCGAGCCCGAACGAGCCGGTATCGCCCATGTAGATGTGCGCCGGGCTCGTGTTCCACCAGAGGAAACCGATGAGCCCGCCCACGAAGGCCGCCGAGACGACGGCGAGATCCATGGGGTCGCGCACCACGTAGCACCCGGGCTCGAGCGCGCCGGCGATGCAGCGCTGGGACGACTGCCAGAAGCCCATCACGAGGTAGGCGCTGAAGACGAGGATCGATGCGCCCCCCGCAAGCCCGTCGAGGCCGTCCGTGAGGTTCACCCCATTCGTGGCGGACGTCACGATGGCGACGACCCAGAGGAGGAAGAGGCCCGTGCCGGCAACGAGCCCCGCACCCATGAGGTCGACCGGCAGATCGCGGAACAGGGAGAGGCTGGTCGACGCCGGCGTCAACCCGGATTCGTTCGGGAACTGCAGCGCGAGGAGGCCGAACGCGACGGAGATCACGATCGTGGCGATGATCTTCGACCAGCCCCCGAGCCCGAGCGACTGCTCCTTCCGGATCTTTAAGAAGTCATCGGTGAACCCGATCGCGGCGCAGCCGACGGCGAGCAGCAAGACGAGCATCGCTGACACGCTCGGCGTTTCGCTCATGATGAGCTTCGCGAGGAAGTAGGCCACCACCGTGCCCGAGATGAAGATGAGCCCGCCCATGGTGGGCGTCCCGCGCTTCGCGAGGTGCGACTGCGGCCCGTCCTCGCGGATGAACTGCCCCCAGCGCAGGCGGCGGAAGCCGCGGATGAAGAGCGGCGTCAGGAGCAGCGAGTAGAGCGTGGCGAACCCGCCGGCGAGCAGTAGGGCGATCATGCGTACGCCTCCCCCAGTCGATCCCCGAGTGCCTGCAGGCCGGCGGCGTTCGACGACTTCACCAGCACCGTGTCGCCGGGCTTCAGCGTGTCGAGGAGATACGCGAAGGCGGCATCCGGATCCGAGAAGAACACGCTCTCACCATCCCACGAGCCCTCATTGATCGCGCTGATATGCAGTCGGCGCGCCGCATCGCCGACCACGACGAGTTCCGAGATGCGCAGCCGCACCGCCTGCAGGCCGATCCGATCGTGCGCCTCGCCAGAGAGTTCGCCGAGTTCGCTCATCGCGCCGAGCACCGCGACCGTGCGTGCGCCCAGCTTCGCCACGAGGGCGAGGGTCTTCAGCGCCGCGTTCATCGAATCGGGGCTCGCGTTGTAGGCGTCGTTGATAATGGTGATGCCGTCGCGGCCGCCGAGCACCTGCATGCGGCCGGGCGCCGCGAGCGTGGCGGCCTCCAGCACCTCGACCACCTCGTCGAGCGGCAGGCCGAGGGTCAGTCCGACCGTCGCGGCCGCGAGCGCGTTCATCACGTGGTGCTCGCCGAGCACGCGGAAGCGGACGGCCCGCGATGCCGTCTCGCCGCCCGGGCCGGGGGCGTGCAGCACGAAACTCGTGCCCTCGGCCGACGGCTGCACCTCGCTCGCCCGGACATCGGCCTCGGCGTGGAGCCCGAATGTGACCACACGCGCGCGGGTCAGTTCCGCCATCATCGCCACGCGCGGGTCGTCGCGGTTCAGCACGGCCACCGCGCTCTCGTCCAGATCCCGCACCATCTCGCTCTTCGTTCGGAACGTCGCCTCGATGCCGCCGAACTCGCCGGCGTGCGCGAGGCCGACGGACAGCACGACTCCGATATCCGGCGGCGCCATCGCGGTCAAGCGGGAGATCTCGCCTTCGGCGCTCGCGCCCATCTCGGCCACGAGCGTCTTCGTCTCGGCGGTGACGCGCAGCATGGTCAGCGGCCCGCCCACCTCGTTGTTGAAGGACTTGATGCTGGCGACGGTCGGACCGAGTCGCTCGGCCATGGCCGCGACGAGGTTCTTCGTCGTCGTCTTGCCGTTCGAGCCCGTGATCCCGACGATGCGCAGCCGCCCGCCGCTGCCGGCCCGCCGCACGACCTCGGCGGCGAGCGCGCCGAGGGCCTCGGTCGCGTCGCTCACGATGATCTGCGGCACGCGGGCGTCGACCTCTCGCTCGCAGACGATCAGCACGGCACCGGCGTCGACCGCCTGCGCGGCGTAACGGTGCCCGTCGGTCTCCTCGCCACGTCGCGCGAAGAAGAGATTCCCGGGCATGACCTCGCGCGAATCCGTCTGCGATTCGCCCGAGATGATCGTCTCGGGCGCGGCACCGCTGCTGCCGAGGAGCAGCCGGCCGCCCACCGCCACGGCGATCTCGGCGAGTGTGAGTGCGATCACAGCAGTCCTGCCTCGCGCAGTGCCGCGCGTACCTCGTCTCGCGCCGAGTACGGGAGCTTTCGCCCGGCGACTTCCTGGTAGTCCTCGTGCCCGGGACCGGCATACAGAATAACGTCATCGGGCGCGGCCAGCGAAATGGCGAGGCGCACGGCCTCGCGCGGGTCGCCGCACTCGATGATCTCCGCGTGCTGCGCCCGCTCCGCGCCGGCGATCAGCTGCGCGCGGATCGCGGCCGGATCCTCGCTTCGTGGGTGGTAGTCGCAGATGATCAGGACGTCGCTGCCGGCGGCCGCGATCCTGCCCATCTCGGCGCGCTTGCTGGTGTCGCGGTCGCCGTCGGCGCCGAACATGAAGATCACGCGGCCCGGCGCGACCTCACCGAGTGCGTCGAGCATCGCACTGAATGCGCCGGGAGTGTGCCCGTAGTCCACGTAGAAGCGCGGCCCCGGCGAGCCGGAATTTATCGCCTCCAGGCGGCCGGGGACGAACACGGGGATGCGCCGCGGGTCGCTCGGGCTCGCCTCCGCCAAACCCCGTGCGACGCGCTCGAGCGGAATACCGGCCTCGTGCAGCATGATGAGCGCGAGCGCCGCGTTCTCCGCCATGAACCGCCCGAATAGCGGCACCGTGCCGCGGAAGCTCGCGCCTGCCGGCCCTTGCAGGGCGAACGAGACCCCGTCGAGATCCTGACGGGTCACCGCGAGGTGCCAATCCGCATCCGCGCCGTATTCGGTCGCGAGCGTCGTGACGGGGATCCTCGATTCGCGCGCGATGCGCACTCCGTAGGGCGAATCGACCACGACGACGCCCCGCGCCGCGTGCTCGGGCGCGAAGAGCGCGAGTTTGGCACGCAGATACTCCTCCATGCCGCTGAAGTCGTCGAGGTGATCGTGGGAGAGATTGTTGAAGGCGACGACGTCGAAGTGCACCCCGTCGATCCGGTGGTGCTCGAGCGCGTGCGCCGACACCTCGAGCGCAATGCCCTCGGCGCGATCCTCGATCATCCGCGCGAGCAGCGCGTGGAGCTCGGTGGCCTCGGGGCTCGTGAGCCCGCTCGTCATCACCTCGTCGCCCACGCGGCGCTCGGCAGTCGAGCTCAGGCCGACCCGGAGCCCGGCGGCCTCGAGCAGCGCGGCGATGAGGTAGATCACGCTAGTCTTGCCGTTCGTGCCGGTCGCGCCGAACAGCTTCGCATCGAGCCGGGCGGTGCCGTAGATCTCTGCGGCCAGCTCGCCGAGCCAGGCCCGCGGATTCTCCGTCGGAGCGGCGGCGGAAACGAGGACCGGCAGGTCGACGCCGGCGGCCCGAACCAGCTCGGCGCCGCGCGCGTCGCTCAGGATCGCCGCGGCGCCGCGCTCGGCTGCCTGAGCGGCGAACTCCGCGCCGTGCCGTTTGGAGCCCGGCAGCGCCGCGTACAGGTCGCCCGTACGCACATCGCGGGAATCGAGCGTCACGCCGGTGACCGCCGTCGTGTCGAGCGGCGCACCGGCGGGGAACGCGGTCAATCCGAATCGTTCGGCGACGCGCGCCAGCGGGGTCTCGATCGGGTGCCGGGGCCGAATGGTCAGCGCGCCCTCTGTAGTGCTCATCACATCGATCCTAGAACCTTTGCCGAGCGGGCTCGCGCCGCGCTCATCCCTCGATCGGCAGCTTCGTGTACTTGCCGCGGGAAGGAGGTATGTGCAGACTGCGGATCGCCGACTCCGCGGCATCGTGGAAGGCCGTCGTCGCGGCGACGGTGCCGTCGCCGCGCTTCGGGAAGGCGATCGAGGCGACGATCACGACCTGCGGGTCGTCCATCGGCAGCATCCCGGCGAAGCTGTACACGTAGTCCGGCCGGTAGCCCCCTCGGCCATTGGACTGCTGCGCCGTGCCGGTCTTGCCGCCGATGCGGTATCCGGGGATCTTCACCCACTGCGACACGAGCCCGTCCTTGCCGATCGTCTCGAGCATGTCGCGCACCTGGCCGGCCGCATCCTTCGACACGACCGTAACCGGCGCGCCGTGGTCGAGCGTCGTCACGGCGCCGTCCGCCGAGGTGCAGCTCTTCACGAGCGACGGAGGGATCCGCACGCCGCCGTTGGCGATCGCCTGATAGGCGCTCGCCGTCTGCACGATCGTGGACGAGAGCCCCTGGCCGAACATCGTCGTGTAGTTCGTCTGCCGGTCCCACTCGGCAACCGGATAGAGCATGCCCGAGTCCTCGGCGGGCAGGCCCGCGTGCGTCGACTCGCCGATACCGAAGCGTTTCAGATACTCGTAGCGCGTGTCGGCGCTCAGGCGGGAGCCGAACATCGATATGCCGACGTTCGAGGAGTAGACGAGCACGCCCGTGAGCGTCCAGTCGGTGGTGCCGTGGGAGAACCAGTCCTGGAACTGCACGTTCGGCTCCGGCTGCCAATGATCCGGGGTCGCGTTCACGCTGCGCGGCGTCGCCTTGCCCTGATCGATGAGTGCGGCCGCCATGAGCGTCTTGAACGTCGAACCCGGCTCGTAGGGCGAGGTGAAGCTCCGCGCCTCGCGCTTCTCGGGATCGCTCGCATCGATATCCCCGGGGTCGACCGAGCCGTCTTCCGCGACGGCCAGCAACTCGCCGGTCTTCGCATCCATGATCGTGAGGTAGCCGTACTCCGCGAGCGTCGCATCGACCTGCCCGTTGATGATCTGCTGCGCCTCGTACTGCAGGTCGCGAGCGATCGTGAGCGTCACCGTCCCGCCGTCGACGGCGCGCTGCGTGACGACCATGCTCCCGGGCAGTTCGACGCCGTCGGCTCCCCGTTCGTAGCGCTCCTCGCCGTCGGTGCCGACGAGGCAGTCGTTCTGCGAGAGCTCGACGCCGGCCAGCGGGCCGTCGGTGCCCGAGAAGCCCACGAGGTTGCCGCCCACCGCCCCGTTCGGGTAGCTGCGCGCGTGGTTGCTCTCGAAGGTCATCCACGGCACGTTCAGCGCCTTCAAGCGGTTCAGGGATGCGAGATCGACGGACCGCTTGATGTAGGCGAAGTCCGATTTCGGATCCTCGTCCACGATCTTCTGCAGCTTCTTCGCGGAGGTGCCGGTGATCTCGGCGATCTCCTCGAATGCCTGCGCGGCGGTGACCTCGACCCAGTCGCCCGACTCCTCCGAATAGCGCACGAACTTGCCCTCGTTCAGGCGGGTGTTCTTCGGCGAGAACTGCACGTCGTAGCGCTCGTCGGTCGTGGCGAGGATCGCGCCGTCGCGGTCCACGATGTCGCCGCGCAGACTCGGGATCGTCACCGGCACCGCGCGCTTGCCCGCCGCGTCCTCATTGAGCCCGGCGGCCGAGACCACCTGGATGTCGAAGAGCCGGAGGGCGAAGGCGACGGCGCAGCCGACCACGACCAGCACCGCGATCATGCGGCGCCACGAGCCCGCGCTGAGCCTCAGCATCCATCACCCCCGGTCCGTCCGACTCCTGCCACCGGCGACGCCCCGGCCTCAGTGCGTGTCCGGGGCCGGGAGCTTCCCCCGCCACGTTACCGGCGCCGCCGCGGACGCCGTGGCATCCGCAGCGGCCTGTCCCGCATTGCGCGAAACCATGAGGCCCTCGGCGTTGACCACCGGCAGCCCCTCGAGCGCGGCATTCGGCACGAGGTTGGCCGCGACCTTCGTGGTGCGGGCCTTCAGGCTCCCGAGCACCTTGTGGTCGCTCAGCCGCAGCGTCGCGGGCGCGACGTTCTGCACCATGCCGAGTTTCGCCGCGTTCTCGGCGAGGTTCTGCGGCGACGAGAGCCGGTCCACGTTCTGCGCGAGCACGCGCTCGACGCGCACCAGGTCACGCTGCTCGATCTCGAGCGCGCGCACCTGGTAGGCGCCCTCGGACACGGCGATGCTGAGCCCGAGCTGTGTCGCGAAGATCGCAAGCACGATGACGGCGCAGCCGAAGGCGGCGAGCACGGGGCTTCGCCCCCGGCGCGAGCGCGCCCCCGGGCGCACCGCCGTGACGGGGCGGAGGCGGCGTTCCGGGGTCTCCGGCTGCAGCGCGTCCGGTGCGCCGAGCGGCGCGACGGTCTCCCACGACCCGGTCAGGCTCAGGCTCATGCGGGAACTCGCAGACGTTCGGCGGCGCGCAGGCGCACCGGGATGGCTCGGGGGTTCCGGGCGCGCTCCGCGTCACCCGCGAGTTCGGCACCCCGCGTGAGCAGCCTGAACTCCGGGCGGTGCTCCGGGAGTTCCACGGGCAGCCCGGCCGGCGCGGTCGAGCGGCTCCGTGCGGCGAGCTCTCGCTTGACCAGACGATCCTCGAGCGACTGGTAGCTCATCACGACGGCACGACCGCCCTCATTCAGGAGGTCGAGCGCCGCCGGAAGCGCGCGCTCGAGCGCGGCGAGCTCGCCGTTCACCTCGACCCGCAGGGCCTGGAACACCCGCTTCGCCGGATGCCGCTGGTCCCGTACCGCGGCCGGCGTCGCGGCCTGCAGCACGTCGACGAGTCGGCCGCTGCGGTCGATCGGCGCTTCTTGTCGCGCCGCGACGATGGCACGCGCATAGCGGCCGGCCAGCGGCTCCTCGCCGTAGCGTTCGAAGATCACCCGCAGCCGGCCCTCCGGCGCCTCCGCCAGTACCTCCGCCGCCGTGACTCCGGCGCTCTGGTCCATCCGCATATCGAGTGGCGCATCCTGCGCGTAGGCGAACCCGCGATCGGCCTCGTCGAGCTGCAGCGAGCTCACCCCGAGGTCGAAGAGCACGGCATCGATCCGGTCGAAGCCCGCTGCTCGTACCGCCTCCCGGATGCCGTCGTACACGGTGTGCACGCGGATCGCGCGATCGCCGAACGGAGCGAGCCTGCGCCCCGCGAGCTCCAGCGCCTCCGGGTCCCGATCCAACCCGATGATCGTGAGACCGGGGTGCGCGCCGAGCAGGGCCTCGCTGTGGCCGCCCATGCCGAGCGTCGCGTCGACCATCACGGCACCCGGGCGCGAGACCGCCGGCGCGAAGAGTTCCAGGCATCGTTCGAGCAGCACCGGAGTGTGCAGTGCGGCGGGGTCTGGCGTCGGATCCGTCATATCTCTTCGAGCCGTCTCGGTCCCCTGGTTCCTCGTCGACCCACCTGCCGCCGGGGAAGTGCGTCAGGGTGGTGAACGGGGAGCCACGGGCCCGAGCATCAGAACAAGCCCGGAATCACCTCCTCCTCGATGTCGGCGAATGCGCTTTCCTGTTCGTCCAAGTAGGCCTGCCAGGCATCCGCGTCCCAGATCTCGGCGCGGCTGCCCGCGCCGATGACCACGAGATCGCGATCGAGGCCCGCGTATCCGCGGAGGGTGGGCGGCACGGTGACCCGCCCCTGCTTGTCCGGCGTCTCCGCGTGTGCGCCGGAGAGGAAGACGCGCATGAAGTCGCGGCCCTGCTTCGACGTGATCGGCGCCTCGCGCACGCGGTCGTGCATCCGGGTGAACTCCGCCTCGCTGAACACGTAGAGGCAGCGCTCCTGCCCGCGAGTGATCACCAGGCCTTCGGCGAGCTCGTCGCGGAACTTCGACGGGAGGATCAGCCGGCCCTTGTCATCGAGTTTCGGGGTGAAGGTACCGAGGAACATCGGCTCCTCCTTCCCTCATCGGCTGACGATATGCGCCACTTTACCCCACTTTCCTCCACTTCAATCACTTTTACTCCACTTTTTTGGAAATGCGCACCACGCGCAGGGCGGCGCCGATCGGCTGGGGAGCCGCCTCGACGCCGAACGCGCCCGGATACCGATCGGGCGCGCGCCCCCGTTCGGCAAAGAAAAAGGGCAGTGGATCCATCCACTGCCCTTCGGGAGACTCGGGGAACGCGCTAGCGGTCGCCCTCCATGCGCTGGTTCCAGCGCTCTTCCATCCGATCGCTGAAACTCGCGCCGCTCTTCGACCGCGCGGTCTTCGTCTTGCCCGCGGTCGCGCCGGGATCCGCGGGATCCTCGCTGCGGCGGAAGGCGAGCACGACTCCGCCGAGCATCGCGGCGAAGCCGATCAGACCGAGCCAGAGTTGCTGCGCGGCGACCCCGCCGACCATGACGCCGATGCCAATCAGGGCCAGGAGGATGCCGAGCGCGAGCGAGCGCATGTTGAAGCTCTTCGGCGTCGCCGAGCCGGCCTGCATGACATCGGCCTCGCTCTGATAGAGGCGACGCTCCATGTCGTCGAGCAGCTGCTGCTCGCGTTCAGACAATCCCATTGTTCAACTCCGTTGCGCCCGCATCAATAGGTCCAGTCTACGCCGGGCGGGCGGGGCTAGGCTAGGCGACGTGGACGAAACGACGCGACTCGCAGGGCTCATTCAGGAGCGCATCGACGATACGCTCCTCGCCCACGGCTCCGAACTCTCCGAACTCGGCCCCGATGCGGAGCCCCTCCTCGACGAGGCCGCGGCCTTCCTGGCGGGCGGGAAGCGCATGCGCGCGCGATTCGCCGTGCTCGGCTACCGCGCGGTGCGGCCGCTCGACCTCTCGGGAGAGTCGTCGGGCGAGCTCGACATGGTGCTCGACGCCGCCGGCGCGCTCGAGCTCTTCCACGCCGCCGCCCTGATCCACGACGACCTGATCGACCGCTCCGACACCCGTCGGGGCCGCCCGGCCGTCCACCGGCAGTTCGCCGACCTCCATGCGCGTTCGGGCTGGCGCGGCGAGGCCGACCACTTCGGCCTGGCCGCCGCGATCCTGCTCGGCGACCTGCTCCAGTCCTGGGCCGACGAACTGCTGCAGCGCGCCTGCGACCACTGCCCCGACCGGGCGGCCGCTCTCGCCGGTCGCGCGCACTTCAATCGCATGCGCAGCGAGGTCGCGGTCGGCCAGTACCTCGATGTGGTCGAAGAACAGCGTCCGGGCTTCGTCTCCGAAGCGGAGCAGCTCGAGCGATCCACCCGCGTGCTCGTCTACAAATCGGCGAAGTACAGCGTCGAGGCGCCGCTGCTCATCGGCGCCTCGCTCGCGGGCGCCTCGCAGGAGCAGGAGCAGGCGCTTCGCGAGTTCGGTCTGCCGGTCGGTGTGGCCTTCCAGCTGCGCGATGACCTGCTCGGCGTGTTCGGCGATGAGCAGGTCACCGGGAAGCCGAGCGGCGACGACCTCGTCGAGGGCAAGCGCACCGTGCTCGTGACGCTCGCGCGCGAGGCCCTGCCGGCGACCCAGCAGCACCTCTTCGACGAGATGCTCGGCGACGCATCGCTCGAGGCCGCCCAGGTCGAGATGCTGCAGCGCACGATCCGCGATTCGGGCGCGGTCGAACGGGTCGAGCGGATGATCGCGCGAAATCTCGAACGCGCGGAGACGGCCCTCGATTTCGCCCCCCTCGAGAGCGCGCTGAAGGATCAGCTCATCGCCCTCGCGTACCGCGCCGGGAGCCGGGTCTCCTGACCGGGCTAGAAGGCGAGCGACTGCGTCGCGCGCCGCACCGCGCTCTTCCGCCCCGCGAGCAGCGCGGCGACCGGGCGCTCACCCAGCTCGTCGTTCTCGTTGAGCAGCCACGCCACCGCCTCATCGGTGTCGAAGCCCGCGTCCTGAAGCGCGAGCAGGGTGCCGCGCAACGAGTTCAACGGCTCCTCGGCACCGGCGAACTCGGCGGGGATGCGCAGCACGCCGTCCACCCGGACGGCGGCGAGATGGCGATCCTCGATCAGCCGATGCAGCTTGCTCGGCGAGACGCTCCAGCGCTCGCACAACTGCGGAATGGTCAGGTACTCGGTGTCGGGTGGGAAGTTCTCGGCCACGCCACCAGCCTAACCTGAGCCCGCCCTTTCGTTACATAGACTCGGCTCGTGAACTCCGCCCCCCCGGACCCGCTGATCGGGCGCACGCTCGATGAGCGGTACATCGTGCGCTCGCGCATCGCGCGCGGCGGGATGGCGACGGTCTATCTCGGCAACGACCTCCGCCTGCAACGGCGAGTCGCGATCAAGGTCATGCACCACCACCTGATCGAGGACGACAACTTCACCCGCCGCTTCGAGCAGGAGGCCCGGAGCGCGGCCGTGCTCAGCCATGCGAACCTCGTCGGCGTCTACGATCAGGGCATCGACGGCGGGCTGCCGTATCTCGTCATGGAGTACCTCCCGGGGATCACGCTGCGCGAACTGCTCAAGCAGCAGCGGCAGCTCACGTCGGAGCAGGCGCTCGAGATCGCCGAGGCCGTGCTCACCGGCCTCGCAGCCGCTCACGCCGCGGACATCGTGCACCGCGATGTCAAACCCGAGAACGTCCTGCTCGCCGATGACGGCCGCATCAAGATCGGCGATTTCGGTCTCGCGCGAGCGGTGAGCGCGAACACCGCGTCCGGGCAGGCCCTCCTCGGCACCATCGCGTACCTCTCCCCCGAGCTCGTCACCCGCGGGGTCGCCGATGCCCGGAGCGACATCTACGCGTTCGGCATCATGCTCTTCGAGATGCTGACCGGGCAGCAGCCTTTCACCGGCGAACGCGCCATGCAGATCGCGTACCAGCACGCGAACTCGTTCGTGCCGGCGCCCTCGACCGTGAACCCGGAGGTCGGCCCCGACCTCGACCAGTTCGTGCTCTGGTGCACGCGGCGGGAGGCGGAGGGCCGTCCGAGGGACGCCGGCGAGGCGCTCGAGGCGATCCGCGCGATCCGGCACGGCGCGGCACTCGGATCAACGCGCGTGCTGCCGATGTCCGGAACGATCAGCACAGTCACACCCGCCACGAGCGTGCTCTCGGATCTCGACCGTACCGCGCTCGCCCAGGGGCCGGCCGCCGCGCCGTCGGCCGCTGACTCCACCCCGGGCCCTTCGAGCGCGGTGGAACGCGCACGGCGCAGTGGCGCCCGCCGCGCGCGGCGCGGTCGGTTCGTCGCCGTCGTGCTCGTGTTCCTGGTCGCCCTGGCGGGCGGTGCGGGGTTCTGGTGGGGGCAGGGCCCCGGTTCGCTCGTCACGGTCCCCGAGCTCACCGGCCAGGATCCGGATGCGGCGGCCGCGGCACTCGAAGACCTCACCCTGCTCGTCACGCGCGGCGAATGCTCGAGCCTGACGGTCGCCGCCGGCCTGGTGGCGGGCAGCACGCCGGAGGCGGGGAGCCGCGTGGAGCGCGAAAGCGACATCGAGCTGTGCGTATCGACCGGCCCGCGGCTTCTCCCGGTGCCGCCGCTGAACGGGCTGAACGTCGAAGAGGCGAAGGACGAGATCGCGCGAGCCGGCTTCGTCTTCGGAGAAGTGACCGACCGGGTGTTCGGGCAGGGTGCGCTCGATACCGTCTACCTCGCGACCGACGGCGAGGGCACGGGACTCGGCGACACCTATCCGGAGCAGGGCAGGATCGACCTCATCATCTCGGCGGGCCCGCTCCCGACGATCGAGGAGGGGAGCACCGTGGAAGCCGCCACCCAGCTCCTGAAGGACGCCGGTCTCAAGGTCAGGAAGGCGCTGAACACCAAGGAGTACAGCGAGACGGTGCCCAAGGGCGCGGTGATCGGCATGGCCGATGCCGGGAAGACGCTGAAGGTGGGCAGCAAGGTCGGGCTCGTGATCTCGCGCGGGCCAGAACTCTTCAAGGTGCCGGATGTCCGGGGCCTCACGCTGCCGCAGGCGATCGACGAGCTGCGGGCGGCGGGCTTCGACCCCTGGCACAACCGGCCCGGCGTGCTCGACAGCCTCTTCGGCGAGGTCACGGCGACCGGCACCGATCCGGCCGCGGGCGAACGCCTGCGAGCCGGCACGCGCGTACAGATCAAGTTCAGCATCACGGTCGTCGGCTGACGCCGCTCCGGCGCAGGCCGCAGCTCCGCTCCCCCGGGTCGGCGCCGGTCACCGCGTGTGCACTGCCGTGCGCGCAACGGCGAGCGCGCACCGGCGCGCGAGCCGACCGCTCGGCTCAGCTCAGCTTCTTCAGCTCCTCGGCGACCTGGAACGCCAGTTCGAGCGATTGCATGTGGTTCAACCGCGGATCGCACAGCGATTCGTAGCGCGTCGCGAGCGTCGCCTCGTCGATGTTCTCCGAGCCGCCGAGGCACTCCGTCACGTCGTCGCCCGTGAGCTCGACATGCAGGCCGCCGGGGAATGTACCGACCTCGCGGTGCGCTTCGAAGAACCCGAGCACCTCGTCCATCACGTCGTCGAAACGGCGCGTCTTGTACCCCGTCGCCGTCGTGATCCCGTTGCCGTGCATGGGGTCCGTCACCCAGAGCGGCTGCGCACCGGCGTCCCGCACGCCGGCGAGCAGCGGCGGCAGCGCGTCGCGGATCCGGCCCGCCCCCATGCGCGTGATGAAGGTCAGTCGGCCGGGCTCGCGCTCGGGGTCGAGCTTGTCGATAAGGCGCAGCGCATCGTCCGCGGAGGCCGTGGGACCGAGCTTCACCGCGATCGGGTTGCGCAGCTTCGAGAGGAGTTCGACATGGGCGCCGTCGAGGTCGCGCGTGCGCTCACCGATCCAGAGCATATGGCCCGAAGTCCCGTAGGGCAGGCCGGTGCGCGAATCCGTGCGCACGAGCGGCCGCTCGTAGTCGAGCAGCAGCGCCTCGTGGCTCACGTAGAACTCGGTCTGGGTGAGGGCGGAGCTCTCCACGCCGCAGGCCTCCATGAAGCGCAGCGCACGATCGATCTCAGCGGCCAGCGAGTCGTAGCGGCGATCGCCGGTGTTCGACACGAAGCCCTGATTCCACGCGTGCACCTGGCGGAGATCCGCGAACCCGCCCTGAGTGAACGCGCGGATGAGGTTGAGCGTCGAGGCCGACACGTGGTAGCCGCGCACGAGGCGCGCGGGATCGGCCGTGCGCGATTCGGGCGTGAAATCGTACCCGTTCACGAGGTCGCCCCGATACGCGGGAAGCGTCACGCCGTCGCGCGTCTCGGTGTCGCTCGAGCGCGGCTTCGCGAACTGGCCGGCCATCCGGCCGACCTTGATCACGGGCATCGAGGCGCCGTAGGTCAGCACGACCGCCATCTGAAGAATGGTCTTGACGCGATCACGGATCTTGTCGGCCGTCGCCGCGGCGAAGGTCTCGGCGCAATCGCCGCCCTGCAGCAGGAAGGCCTCGCCCCGTGCGGCAGCCGCCAGCCGCTCGCGCAGCTGGTCGGCCTCGCCCGCGAAGACGAGCGGCGGCTGGCTCGCGAGCTCGGCGGAGGCCGCGGCGACCGCGTCGGCATCGGACCAGGTGGGCTGCTGCTTCGCCTCGAGCGCGCGATACGAATCGATCCCCGATGCGCTGGCGCGGGTCTCGGTCGTCATCTGCTGGCTCACGGTGAACTGCTCTCGTCTGAGGGATACGTGCGCGTGAAGGGCGCAACCTCACCATTCTAGCCGATCAGCGTGCGGCACCGGCTGAGGCGTTGCGCACCGTCGAGGCGTAGACGTCGACGTACTCCTGG
>JAGQTL010000116.1:0-9766 GCA_020439035.1 Leucobacter sp.
GCATCTTGTGGCCGGAGAAGGCCAGCAGGTCGACCCCGAGGTCGGTGACGTCGACGGGCAGGTGCGGCACCGACTGGCACGCGTCGAGCACGGTGAGCGCGCCGACCGCGCGCGCGAGTTCGGCGAGCTCGGCGACCGGAGCGAGGAGGCCGGTGACGTTGGAGACGTACCCGAACGCAAATATGCGGGTTCGGGCATTGATCGCCGCGCGCGCGGCGTCGAGCGACCAGAGCCCGTATTCGTCGACGGGAATGTAACGCAGCTTCGCGCCGGTCTTCACCGCGAGGCGCTGCCAGGGGATGAGGTTCGCGTGGTGCTCGGCCTCGGTGACGAGGATCTCATCGCCGGCGCCGAGGGCGTAGCGCTCAGATCCCGGGATGCCGAGCCCGGCGTTCGCCTCGCCGATGCCGAGCGCGACCGTGTTCAGCGCATCGGTAGCGCCGGCTGCCCAGACGATCTGCTCGGGGGTGCGGGCTCCGACGAACTCGGCCACGGCCGCGCGCGCAGACTCGAATCGCATCGTGGCGGTGCCGACGGCCTGGCTGGTGCCGCGGTGCACCGCGGCGTAGTCGTGCTCGAGAAACGCCCGCTCGGCATCGAGCACCCGTTTGGGCCGCTGCGCCGTCGCCGCCGCGTCGAGGTAGGCGACGGGCCGGCCGTCGAGCAGCGGCGGCTCGGCGAAGAACGGGAAGGCCGCGCGCAGTTCGGCGACCTCCGTGCTGGTAAGGGCGGAGCTGAGAGCAGCGGGCATACGACTATTCTTCCACTTGATGGTGTCGTCGGGATCAACGCGTCAGTGGCCCGCAGTATTCCGCCCGCTCGGCGTCAGCCACCAGTTGACCGCGCCGGTGACCAGGACGATCAGGGCCGAGATGAGCGGTAGCACGAGCGCGGCGGCGGTGCTCAGCTGCTCCGCCGCGGCCCCGGCAGCCCACGCCCCGGCCGACTGCCCGACCGAAATGGCGGATCCGAGCATCGTCATCACCGTGGCCGAGCGCCCCTCGGGGCTGCGCATTGCCCCGAAGCTGAAGAGGTTCACCAGGCTTGGCCCGGTGCCGCAGCCCATCAGGGTGAGGGCGAGCACCATTCCGGCGACGCCTCCGATGAACTGCAGCACGATGCCGCCGATCACGATGAGCAGCGCGAACACGATCCAGCGCCACCGTAGCGTGAACCGAGGCGAGAGCAGCGCCACGGAGAGCGCGAGGATCGCCGAACCGACGCCCATCGCCCCGTAGATGAGCCCCGCCTGCTCGGCGGCGCCGCGATCCTGCATGAACGAGGTGAGCGAGGTGAGCATCGAACCGAAGAAGAGGCCCACGCCGAACGTGCCGAGCACGGTCATGAGCAGCGCGGGCCGCACGAGCTCCGACGCCGGGGCGAGGGTCTCCGCTCGCTCGCGCGCCGTCTTGGCGGGCGCGCTGGTGCGGTGCAGCGCGAACGCCGCGACGAAGAAGAGCGTGAGGATCGCCGCGGCGATCACCGGCGCCGCGGCGCCGAACAGCGTCGCCACGAGGCCGACGATCACGGGCCCGAAGATGAAGACCAGCTCGTCGGCCGCCGATTCGTAGGCGAGCGTGCCGCTGAGCAGTCGAGGCCGGCGGACGACGGGGATGTCGTTCGCGATGACGAGCACGAGCCGGGAGCGCGACATGGGCGAGACCTGCGGCGTCGTCGCGCCGATGAGGAACGCCGTGGCGAGCATCACCCAATCGGGCAGCGGGCTGAACGCGATCCACGCGAATGCCCCGAGCACGATGCTGTTGGCGACCGCCACGATGAGCAGCGCCGGGCGCTGGCCGAAGCGATCCGCGGCGGCCCCGATCAGCGGCCCGACGGCGGCGACGCCGATCCCCGCCATCGCCGAATTGAGACCGCCGAGCTGCACCGACCCGCGGGCCGAGACGACGAGGGTGAGCACGCCGATCACCATCATCGCGAAGGGGAGCCGCGCGATCAGCGCGAGCGGGAAGTAGCCGAACCCGACGCGGTCGAGCAGCAGCCGCGTCGAGCTCGGTTCCGGCCCGGGCGCCGATGCCGATCCGTGTTCGAACGCCCCGTCGCTCACCGCGTGTGCTCGTCGAAGAAGGCCTGGAAGGCCTCGCCGTCGGACGGCTCTCCCTCGTAGGGCACGCCGTTCACGACGGCCAGCGGCGTGCCCTCGACCCGCAGACCCGGATCGATGGCGTTCGGCACGCTGTTCGTGAACACCCAGTCGTTCAGCGCCTTCGCGAAGGGGACGAATCGCTCGTTCCGGATGCAGTCGGCGACCTCCGGGTCGAGCGAGGCGATCGGATCGAGCCGCGCGTCTGTCGACGCGTCGGCGAGCTGCACCAGCTCCTCGTTCGTGAGCCCCGGGCCCGCGCCGGGCTGGACGAGCGGGTTCAGCAGGTTCGTGTGCAGGTTCCAGGCGAGCTCTGGCTGCGCGTCGACCGTGCACGCCATCGCGGCGGATGCGCGCGACGAGTAGTAGGCGCCCTCGCTCGCGCGGTCGAGGAAGGTCAGCGGAACGATCTCGACCGTCGTGTCGTCGCTCATCACGAGCTCGTCGAGCAGCTGCTGGTTCGCCTGCTCGAATGCCGAGCAGTGCGGGCAGCGGTAGTCGACGTAGATGAGCACGTCGTGGTGGGTGCCGTCGCGCAGCACCGGGGCGATCGGAGGCGCCGTGCCCGGCTGCAGCGGATCGCTCGCGATGGGTACGCCGCCGGGGCCGAAGGTGATGCCCCCGGTCGCCATGTTCGCCGGCCATTCGAGGGTGGATCCGCTCTCGCCGCCCGTGCCGCCGCTGCCGCCATCGCCGCCATCGGGTGTGGGAGCGGCCGATCCGTTGCCGCCAGCTGTACCGGCCGCACCCGGCACGAGCAGGGCGCCGACCGCGAAGACACCGAGGCCGAGGGTGAGCACGATCGAGAGCGCTCCCGTCACGAGGCCCGCGATCCCGGCGCCGCGCGGCCGCTGGCGCTTCACGAGCGCGATGATGCCGAGTACGATCGCGACCAGGCCGAGTAGGGCGCCGAGCAGCACGAGCGAGCTGAAGTAGAACGCCGAGACGGCCGTGGTGAGGATCGCGACGAGGCCGATCGCCATGGCCGAGATCGCCAGGCCGCGGCCGGGCGTCGCGCCGCCTGGGGACGCGGCGCCGTCGACCGCGTAGGGGTGGGCGGGGGCGACCGCGACCCATTGCGGCTGCGCGGACTGCTGCGGAGCGGACTCGAGTTGCGCGGTGGGCGATTGCGCGGACTCGGGCTGCGCGGCGGGCTGCTGCACAGACTCGGGCTGCGCGGCCTCCTGCGGCGCGCTCTGCGAAGGCGCGCCGTCGGGCTGCGGAGTTTCGGGCTGCGGCTGCTCGTTCTCGCTCATCGTTCCATTCTGTCAGCAGACGGATCGCGATCCGCGCGGCCGGCACTCAGCGGGCTCGGTGCCGGCGCCCCTACGATGGGTTCCATGCTCCTGCTCGCGGCCACCCCCATCGGGAATCTGGGGGACGCGTCGCCGCGGCTGCGCGAGGCGCTCGCCGCCGCCGACGCCATCGCCGCGGAGGACACCCGGCACACGCGTCAACTGCTCAGGCTGCTCGACGTCGACACGGACGCCGAGCTGATCGCGCTGCACGACCACAACGAGCGCGACCGGGCCGCGGCGCTCGTGGATCGCGCGGAGCGCGAGACCGTGCTGCTCGTGAGCGACGCGGGGATGCCGACCGTGTCGGATCCCGGGTTCCGCGTCGTGCAGCTCGCGGCCGAGCGCGGCGTGGCGGTCAGCGCGATCCCCGGTCCGAGTGCGGTGGTCACGGCGCTCGCGGTCGCGGGCCTGCCCACCGATCGGTTCACGTTCGAGGGCTTCCTGCCGCGGAAGCCGGGGGAGCGCTCGCGCGCGCTCGCTGCGCTCGCCGCCGAGCCCCGCACCATGGTGTTCTTCGAGGCGCCGTCGCGCGTGGCGGACGCGCTGGCCGCGCTCGCCGAGGCCTTCGGCCCGGAACGCCCAGCCGCGGTCTGCCGGGAGCTCACGAAGCTGCACGAGGAGGTGCGGCGCGGGCCGCTCGCCGAGCTGGGGGAATGGGCTGCCGACGGGGTGCGGGGTGAGATCGTGCTGGTCGTCGGCGGAAGGCCCGCGGTGGTCGCGTCTCCGGAGGCCGCGCTCGCCGAAGTGCAGCGCCGGGTCGCGAGCGGGGAGCGGCTGAAGGACGCGAGTCGCGAGGTCGCCCACGCGACGGGCATCGCGGCGCGCGACCTCTACGCGGCCGCACTGGCCGCGCGGTGAGCACGGTGAGCGCGGCGGCGCGACCGGCGCACCAGCGCACTCGAGATCGACACCTACCAGGAGGAGCGAAGTGAAGAGCAGGGTTACGGCCGAGCTGTGGCGGCTGGGGCTCGCCGTGCTGTGGTTCGGCATGGTGGGCGCGATCGGCTTCATCGAGGCGCCGCTGAAGTTCCTGGCGCCGGGCATCACGATCCCGCTCGGGCTCGGCATCGGGCGCCTCGTGTTCACCGCGCTCAACATCTCCGAGGGCCTGCTGCTCGTCGCGCTCATCGCGGTCAGCCTCTGGCCGCGCGCCGCCCGCCCGGCCAAGGATCGCCTGCTCTGGCTCGTCGGCCTCGCCGTGCTGTTCGTCTTCAAGCTCGCGGTCGTGCGCCCGCCGCTGAACGCGCGCACCGATCTCGTGCTTGCGGGAGCGGATCCCGGCCAGTCGGCGTGGCACTACGTCTACATCGCGTGCGACCTCGTGACACTCGCGCTGCTGCTGGTGCTCGCCTTCCAGGCGGCTCGTGCCGTCCGCGGGCTCGTCGGCGCGCGGCCCGATCCGGATCAGGCGCCGCGGCCGGCGGCCGCGTAGTCGTCGGCGCGCTCCTGGCCGGTGAGGGCCTGGATCGCCGCCATGATCCGCTCGGTCGCCTCGCGCCGCGCCCGCCCGCCCGGCAGTTCGGCAAGATCGTCGAGCGGCACCGGAGCGCCGAAGCGCACCTCGACGCGCGGGGCGCGCCCGGTCGCCGGATCCTTCAGCGACCGGTTGGTGCCGATGAGCCCGACCGGCACCACCTGCGCGCCGGTCTCGAGCGCGAGGAACGCGGCCCCGCTGCGCCCGCGGTAGAGCCGACCGTCGCGCGAGCGGCTGCCCTCGGGGAACACCGCGAAGACCTGGCCCGACGCGAGCACCTCGCGCCCCGCCTCGAGCGCGGCCTGCGCCGCCGAGCCCGCTTCGCGGAGCACGGGGATCGCGCCGATGCTGCGCATGAACCAGCCGCCGATCGGCGTCGCGAAGAGCGATGCCTTCGCGAGGAACTGCACCTTTCGGGGCGAGAATGAGGGGATGAGGATCGTGTCGAGTGCGGCAAGGTGGTTGCTCGCGAGCAGCACCGGGCCGCCGGCCGGGATGCGCTCCTGGCCGGTGACGCGCGGACGGAAGCGCAGTCGCAGCAGCGGCCGGAGCAGGACGCGCCCGACCGTGAAGACGAGACCGGGGCGTGCGACGGCGGGATCGGCGCTCATGCCACGAGACTACCGGCGGGCGTCTACAGGTGAGGCATAGCTTTGGCTGTCATACTCTTCGGGTTGCGCCCTGCGCATCGGATCCACGTCGACGACCACGAATGAGGCCACCGTGAAACGAACGCGCGCCCTGCTGACCACCGCCCTGCCGATCGCGCTCGCGACAGCGCTCCTGCTCGCCGGGTGTTCGGCCGGCAGCGGGGAGGCGAACACCGACACCGACGCGAGCGAGGCCGGGGGCGCTGTCACCGTCGCCGTGCAGTCGGCGATCACGAAGGATGCGAGCGGCAAGGACTGCGCCGCCGCGGGCGACGCCGTGAACGCGCTCTCGATCACCGGCGACTTCGGCGAGGAGGTGTCGCTCTCCTCGCCGACGCCCGTGACGACGACGGGTCTCGAGCGCGCCGTGCTGGTCGAGGGAGACACCGAGCCGTTCGCCGAGGGCGAGAACGCCGCCGTCGCCTTCACGCTGATCAATGGGAAGACCGGCGAGGTCGTGAACCACGTGGCCGCCTCCACGCTGCCGAACTCGGCCGAGTCGGTCGATCCCGCCTTCTACGAGGCGACCCGGTGCGGCGCCCTGGGCCAGCGAGTGGCGATCGCCCTGCCCGTGGGCCAGGCGCTCGGCGACACCACGCCGGCAGACGCGGGCTTCACCGACCTCGAGATCACGGACTCCTTCGTGCTGGTCTTCGACTTCACCCGGCCGGTCGACCAGTTCGACGGCTGCGACACGATCGCGCCGCGCGACAAGAAGTACCCCGAGGTCGACCTCGGCGATGGTTCGAGCGAGCCGAAGATCACCATCCCCTCGTGTATGGAGGCGCCCGATAAGCTCGAGGTCACGGTGCTCAAGGCGGGCACCGGCCCGGTCGTGACCGCGGACGAGAGCATCATGACGAACTACGTCGGCGTGAAGTGGAACGGCGCCGAGCGCTTCGACGGCAACTGGAGCGAGACGGGCATCGAGTTCAGCACCGCGCAGGGGGCGCTGATCGACGGCTTCACCCAGGCCATGATCGGCCAGAAGATCGGATCCACCATCCTCGTGACGATTCCGCCGGAGCAGGCGTACGGCATGTCGGGCGCCGAGCTCTCGGGCTACACGCTCACCTTCGTGCTGCAGCTCGTCTCCAAGGCGGTCTAAGCGGGCATGCACCCGGCGGCCTCGCGACGCGTGAGGCCGCCGGCACCCTCGCCCTAGGGCAGAATGGGCGTATGAGACGCGTCGTGATCCTCGGTTCCACCGGCTCGATCGGCGAGCAGGCGCTCGACGTGATCCGCGCGAACCCGCAGCGCTTCGAGGTCGTCGGCCTCGCGGCGGGCAGCAACGCGGCGCGCGTCGCCGAGCAGGCCGAGGAGTTCCACGTCGAGCACATCGGCCTCGGCGCGGACGAGGCCGCGGCGCTCGCCCGCGACGTCGACGCTGACGTGGTGCTGAACGGGATCACGGGTTCGATCGGGCTCGGTCCGACGCTCGCGGCGCTCGAGGCCGGCCGCACGCTGGCGCTTGCGAACAAGGAATCGCTGATCGTCGGCGGCCCGCTCGTGACGGGCCTCGCGAAGCCGGGGCAGATCGTGCCCGTCGACAGCGAGCACTCCGCCATCGCGCAGGCGCTGCGATCCGGAACCGCCGCGGAGGTGCGCCGGCTCGTGCTCACCGCGAGCGGCGGCCCGTTCCGCGGGCGCAGCCGTGCCGAGCTCGCCCGGGTGACGCCGGCCGAGGCGCTCGCGCACCCCACGTGGGACATGGGCCGGGTCGTCACGACCAACTCCGCGACGCTCGTGAACAAGGGCCTCGAGGTGATCGAGGCGCACCTGCTCTTCAACGTGGCCTACGCGAACATCGACGTGGTCGTGCACCCGCAGTCGGTCGTCCACTCCATGGTCGAGTTCGCGGATGGATCCACGATCGCGCAGGCGTCCCCGCCCGACATGCGCCTGCCCATCTCGCTCGGGCTCGACTGGCCGAGCCGGGTCGCCGGCGTGGGCGCGCCGCTCGACTGGACCCGCGCGACGAGCTGGGAGTTCGAGCCGCTCGATGCCGAGGCGTTCCCGGCGGTGGACCTGGCCAAGCAGGTGGGGCGGGCCGGGCGCACCTACCCCGCGGTGTTCAACGCCGCGAACGAGGAGGCGGTCGATGCCTTCCACGAGGGGCGCATCGGCTTCCCGGCCATCGTCGACACCGTGCGCGAGGCGGTCGAGCGGCACGAGGCGCCGGACGAGCTGACGCTCGACGGGCTGGCCGAGGCCGAGCGCTGGGCGCGCGCGGAGGCCGAGCGGATCATCGCGTCGCTGTCGGCGTAGCGCCGTCTGCGTAGCGTCGTCTGCGTCTGTAGCCGCGTCTGTATCCGCGTCCGCGCTGGGCGCCGGCCGAGCGGCCTGTGCGAGCCGCCCGGCCTGTCCGGGCTACCCGGCCTGCGCGCCGGCATCCTCCAGGAACCCGCGGAGCAGCGCTTCCGTGCCTGCGATGTGCTCGGCCATGGCAGCGGCCGCCGCATCCGGGTGTCCGTTCAGGATCGCCCGGGCGATCGCCGCGTGCTGCTCGCGGGAGTGCGCGAGGTTCGGCGGCAGCATCGGGATGGCGTCGAGCGCGGCATTCACGCGGGTGCGGAGGTCGGCGACCGCCTGCACGAGCCCCGGGGAGCCCGAGAGCTCGGCGAACACCAGGTGCAGGCGCGAGTCGAGTCGGCGGAACGCCTGATCGTCGGCCGCCGCGCACTCGTCGAGCGCATGCACGAGCGCCGCGCGCTCTTCGACGCTCAGCGTGCGCGACGCCGCCTCGCGCACGCCGCCGACCTCGAGCACGCGCCGGAGCGTGGAGAGATCGTCGAGTTCCCGCTCGGTGAACGGTTCGCCGCCGCTCGGCCGCGGCAGCCGATCCGCCACGAACGTGCCGCCGCTGCGCCCCCTGCGGGTGACGACGTAGCCGGCCTCGGCGAGCGTCGCGATCGCCTCGCGCACGGTCGCTCGGCTCACCCCGAGCATGGTCGCGAGCTCGCGCTCGGCCGGCAGCCGCTCGCCGGGCCCGAGCATGCCGAGGCGCACGGTCTGCAGCAGCCGCTGCATCGTCTGCTCGTAGGGGTTCGCTGCGCGCACCGCGCGCGTCAGGAACTCGACGCTCTCGCCGGATGACATGGCTCGGCGCCCGCTCAGAGCGGGGTGACGTAGGCGTTCGACAGGCCGCCGTCGACGAGGAACGTCGATGCGGTGATGAACGAGGCGTCGTCGCTCGCGAGGAAGGCGACGGCGGCCGCCATCTCATCGGGCTCGGCGAAGCGGCCGACCGGCACGTGCACGAGGCGGCGCGCGGCGCGCTCAGGATCCTTCGCGAACAGCTCCTGCAGCAGCGGCGTGTTCACGGGCCCGGGGCACAGGGCGTTCACGCGGATGCCCTGGCGCGCGAACTGCACGCCGAGCTCGCGGCTCAGGGCCAGTACGCCACCCTTCGACGCTGTGTACGAGATCTGCGAGGTGGCCGAACCCATGACCGCGACGAACGAGGCCGTGTTGATGATCGAGCCGCTGCCCTGTGCGGTCATGTGCCGCAGTGCCGCCCGCGAGCAGAGGTAGACGCTCTTCAGGTTCACGTCCTGCACCTTCTGCCAGGCGGGCAGCTCGGTCGTCTCGATCGAGTCGTCGTCGTCGGGGGAGATGCCGGCGTTGTTGAAGGCGATATCGACGGAGCCGTACTCCTTGGCCGCTGTGTCGAACAGGTTGTTCACCTGATCCTCGTCGGCGACGTTCACGCGCACGAAGAGGCCGTCGACCTCGGCAGCCGCGGCCTCGCCGGAGACGGGGTCGAGGTCGCCGATCACGATCCGCGCGCCCTCGGCGCGCAGGCGGCGGGCGGTCGCGAGGCCGATGCCGCTCGCGCCGCCGGTGATGACGGCGACCTTGCCGGCGAGGCGCTGCGTGAGGTCGATGGGGGTGATGGTGCTCATAGTCGGTTCTTTCGGTTCGTCATTCTGCGGCCGCGGAGCGGGTCGCAGAATCTGTTCGGGAGGGGGTGGATCCTGCGACTCGCTTTGCTCGCGCAGGATGAGGGGGGGGGGGGAGGTGGGGTGACGGGGGAGGGCTATTCGGTGCTGAAGAAGACGTTTTTGGTTTCGGTGAAGTGCTCGGCGGCCTCGGGGCCGAGCTCGCGACCGAGGCCCGACTGCTTGAAGCCGCCGAACGGCGTGGAGTAGCGCACCGACGAGTGCGAGTTGACGGACAGGTTGCCGCCCTCGACCGCGCGCGCGACCCGGATGCCGCGGGCCAGGTCGCGGGTCCAGAT
>JAGQTL010000116.1:9792-13765 GCA_020439035.1 Leucobacter sp.
GATCGCGTCGGCCTCGTCGTCGAAGGGCAGCACGGCCACGACCGGGCCGAAGATCTCCTCGGTGGCGAGCCGCGATCCTCTCTCGGCCTCGACGACGGTCGGCGCGAACCAGGCGCCCGGGCCCTCCGGGGCCGAGCCGCGGAACACGACCCGGGCGTCGTCGTCGATGAAGGATGCGACGCTCTCCCGGTGGGCGAGGGTCACGAGCGGCCCCACCTCCGTTTCGTCGAGCGTGGGGTCGCCCACCTTCACGTTCTTCACGGCCTGCTCGAAGCCCTCCATGAAGCGGTCGTAGACGCTCCGCTGCACGAGGAGACGGCTGCGCGCGCAGCAGTCCTGCCCCGCGTTGTCGAACACCGAGTACGGCGCGGTCGCCGCGGCCTTCTCGATGTCGGCGTCGGCGAAGACGACGTTCGCGCTCTTACCGCCGAGCTCGAGGGTCACGCGCTTCACCTGGTCGGCGCAGCCCGCCATGATCCGCTTGCCCACCTCGGTGGAGCCGGTGAACACGACCTTGCGCACGGCCGGGTTCGTGACGAACCGCTCGCCCACGACGCTGCCGCGGCCGGGGAGCACCTGGAAGAGCCCCTCTGGCAGGCCGGCCTCGAGCGCGAGCTCGCCGAGCCGGATGCTCGTGAGCGGCGTCCACTCGGCGGGCTTCAGCACGACCGCGTTGCCGGCGGCGAGCGCCGGGGCGAAGCCCCACGCAGCGATGGTCAGGGGGAAGTTCCAGGGCGTGATCACGCCGACGACGCCGAGCGGCTCGTGGAACGTCACGTCGAGCCCGCCCGCGACCGGGATCTGCTGCCCGATCAGGCGCTCCGGCGACGCCGAGAAGTACTCGAGCACGTCGCGGACGTGGCCGGCCTCCCAGCGCGACTGCGTGATGGGGTGGCCGGAGTTCGTGGTCTCGAGCGCCGCCAGGTGCTCGATGTCACCGTCGACGGCTGCGGCGAAGCGACGCAGCGCTCGCCCGCGGTCGGCCGGTGCGAGGGCCGCCCACTCGCGCTGCGCGCGGGAGGCCGCCGTGATCGCGGCGTCGGTCGCCTCGACGTCGAGGTGCTCGACCACGCCGACGACGCTCTCGTCGGCCGGGTTGATGACGGTGTAGCTCATCGCTGCCTCTCTGCTCGGAATGCGCGGGCCGCACGGACGAGCCCGCTGAAGAGCCGGCGATCCTGCGCGTGCTCCTCGGGATGCCACTGCACGGCCACGCCGAACCGGGTGTCGCCGTACTGCGCTGGATCGAGCTCGATCGACTCGATCACGCCGTCGGACGTGCGGCTCGTGACGATGAGCCCGTCGGCAACCCGGTCGATGGCCTGGTGGTGGTAGAGGTGCGCCGTGGCGTGACGGTCGCCACCCAGCACCTCGGCGATGCGGGTGCCCGCATCGACCTCGACGTCGACCGGGTTGAACTCCCCGTGCCCGAGCTGGTAGCGGTTGTCGCCGACCACGTCGGGCAGGTGCTGGATCAGGGTGCCGCCGAGCGCGACGTTCAGCATCTGCGCGCCCCGGCAGATGCCGAGGAAGGGCAGGCCCGCGTCGATGGCCGCGTGCAGCAGGGCGTCCTCGAACGCGTCGCGATCCTCTCTCGGCGCGGCCGTCTTCTCGTGCGGGGTCTGCCCGTAGCGGCGCGGGTCGATGTCGGCGCCGCCCGAGAGAATGAGACCGTCGAGCGAGCCGACGATCGCGCGGGCGCGCTCGGCGTCGATCGGCTGCGGCGGCAGCACGATCGCGATGCCGCCCACGTCGGTCACGGCGTCGAGGTAGACCTTGGGCAGGAACGAGGCGCGCAGATCCCACACGCCCGTCTGCGCCTGCTCGAGGTAGCTCGTGACGCCGATGAGCACCGGGTTCTCAGAGACGCTCAAAGCCACGCACCCGCTCCCAGTCCGTGATGGCCGAGTCGAACGCCGCGACCTCGGTGCGCGCGGCGTGCACGTAGTGGTCGACGACCTCGTCGCCGAAGATCTCGCGGGCGAGGGCCGAGCCGTCGAACAGGTCGGCCGCCTCGCGCAGGGTCGTGGGAACGCGCGGAATGTCGCTCGTGTAGGCGTTGCCCGTGAGCGGATCGCCGGGATCGAGCTCGTGCTCGATGCCGTAGAGCCCCGAGGCCAGCATGCCGGCGACGGCGAGGTACTGGTTCACGTCGCCGCCCGGCACCCGGTTCTCGACCCGCATGCCGTGGCCGCGGCCGACGACGCGGAGGGCGCAGGTGCGATTGTCGTGGCCCCAGGCGACCGCCGTCGGCGCGAAGCTGCCGTCGACGAAGCGCTTGTACGAGTTGATGTTCGGCGCGTAGAGCAGCGTGAACTCGCGCATGGCCGCGAGCTGCCCGGCGAGGTAGTGGCGGAAGGTCTGCGACATGCCGTCGGAGGCCGCGGCGTCGGCGAAGACGGGGTCGCCCGCTGCCGTGCGCAGGCTCGTGTGCACGTGGCAGCTGTTGCCCTCGCGCTCGTTGAACTTCGCCATGAACGTGAGGCTCTTGCCGTGGGCCTCCGCGATCTCCTTCGCGCCGTTCTTGTAGATCGAGTGGTTGTCGCAGGTCGCGAGCGCGTGGGCGTAGCGGAACGCGATCTCCTGCTGCCCGTAGTTGCACTCGCCCTTGACGCCCTCGCAGTACATGCCGGCGCCGTCCATGCTGACGCGGATGTCGCGCAGCAGCGGCTCCATGCGAGTGGAGCCCTGGATCGCGTAGTCGATGTTGTAGTCGCTCGCGGGGGTGAGGTCGCGGTAGCCCTTGCGCCAGGCGCTGCGGTAGTCGTCGTCGAAGACGATGAACTCGAGCTCGGTGCCGACGTAGGGAGTGAGGCCGCGCTCGGCGAGGCGGTCGATCTGGCGCTTGAGGATCGCGCGCGGCGACACGGGGATGGGCGCGTGCTCGGCGGCGGTCGTCAGGTCGGCGATGACGAGCGCGGTGCCCGGCTGCCAGGGGATGCGCCGCAGGGTCGAGAGATCGGGGATCATGGCCATGTCGCCGTAGCCCCGCTCCCAACTGGTCAGCGCGTAGCCGTCGATCGTGTTCAGTTCGACGTCGACGGTGAGGAGGTAGTTGCAGCACTCGGCGCCGTGATCCATCGTGTCTTCGACGAAGAGCCTGGCCGACACGCGCTTGCCGGAGAGCCGGCCCTGCATGTCGGTGAAGGCGACGATCACCGTGTCGAGGTCACCGGCCGCGACCGCGGCGCGTAGTTCGTCGGGTGTCAGGTTTCCACTCATCGGGTTCACGGGGGTCTCCTCGGCGGTGAGGCGTGGCTCGGCTGTCGGTAGTGCGGTTTGCAATGGTCTGATTGTAGACCATATTACAAACCGAATGGTTTGTAATCCCAGAAGAGCCGGTCAGGGCGCTAGACTTACGGAACACAACTGAACAAGCCCCTCACCCTTGCGGGAGAGACCGGGCGGGCCGCCATGCGGCACGACCCGGCGCCGTAGGAGCAAACCCTCCCCGGGAAACTCTCAGGCACACGTACCGCAGCGGTCGCGCCCCATCCGGGGTGCCGGGCGACTCTGGAAAGCAGCGGGCCACCCCGCTCACCGAAGGTGCAAGGGCCATACGCTGGCCCGAATCTCTCAGGTCGTGGTACAGAGCGGGGAGGATCCCACAGCCCGGCCGTCTGGCGAGAGCCCAGCGGCCACGAGCCCGGAGATCCTCCTGTGACCCCACCCGTACGCACCCCCGTCTTCGCCGACCGGCACATCGGCATCGCCACCCCCGCCGATCAGCGCGCGATGCTCGACGCCCTCGGCTACGCGAGCCTCGACGCCCTCGTCGACGCCGCGGTCCCGGCGAACATCCGCACCGAGACCCGGCTCGGGCTGCCGCCCGCGCGCTCCGAGGCGCAGATCCTCGCCGAGCTGCGCGGCCTCGCGGAGCGCAACGTGCTGAAGACCCAGCTCATCGGCCAGGGGTTCTTCGACACCCACACGCCGCCGGTGATCCGCCGCAACATCCTCGAGAACCCCGCCT
>JAGQTL010000116.1:13783-14396 GCA_020439035.1 Leucobacter sp.
TACCAGCCCGAGATCTCGCAGGGGCGCCTCGAAGCGCTCTTGAACTTCCAGACGATGGTGGCGGATCTCACCGCACTGCCGGTCGCGAACGCCTCGATGCTCGACGAGAGCTCCGCGGCGGCCGAGGCCGTGCTGCTCATGCGCCGGGCGAGCCGCGCGACCGCGGCGATCACCGTGCTCGACGCGAACCTCTACCCGCAGACCATCGCGGTGATCCGGGGCCGCGCCGAGGCGCTCGGTTTCGAGGTGCGGGTGGCCGACCTCCGCGCCGGCCTGCCCGAGGGCGAGATCTCGGGCATCGTGCTGCAGCAGCCGGGCGACGACGGCGCCGTGGCCGACCACGCCGCCGTGATCGCCGAGGCGAAGGCGCGCGGCGCGCTCGTGACCGTGATCGCCGATCTGCTCGCGCTCACGCTCATCGTGCCGCCCGGCGAGCAGGGCGCGGACGTCGCCGTCGGCAGCACCCAGCGCTTCGGCGTGCCGCTCTTCTTCGGCGGACCGCACGCGGCCTACCTCGCCGTGCGCACCGGCCTCGAGCGCTCGCTGCCCGGCCGCCTCGTGGGCGTGTCGAAGGATCAGGAGGGCCGCCCCGCCTACCGCCTCGCCCTGCAGA
>JAGQTL010000006.1:0-8393 GCA_020439035.1 Leucobacter sp.
CGGCTGCTCTTCTCGGCCACGCTCGACGGACGAGTGCAGGGGCTCGTCGACGAGTTCATGCCGCGGCCCGCCGTGCACGAGGTGGTCGCGGGCGAGGCGCCGGCCGGCGCCGGTGCACTCGCGGCAGGCGCCGCGGCGAGCGAGGGCGGTGTGCCCGATCTGCCGGAGGGGGTCGAGCACCGCGTGCTCATCGTGCTCCGCGAGCACAAGGATGCCGCACTGGTGCAACTGGCGAGGCGGGGTTTCACGGGGGACGGATCCGCCGCCGGCTCGGCACCGGCGGCACGAGCATCCGTGACTTCGCGAGCGACAACGCCCGATCCGGGAGAAGCGCGCCCGGCCTCGGATGGCGCCCCTCGCGCTCCGCGGACGATCGTGTTCTGCCGCACGCGTGCCTACACCGAGCACGTGACCGAGCTCCTGCGCAGTGCCGGCCTGCGCGCGGTCGCCCTCCACGGCGACCTCAGCCAGGCCCGGCGCGAGCGCAATCTCGAGAAGTTCGTCTTGGACAAAGCCGACGTGCTCGTCGCCACCGACGTCGCCGCGCGCGGCATCCACGTCGACGATGTCGAGCTCGTGCTGCAGGCCGATCCGCCCGACGACCCGAAGGCCTATGTGCACCGAGCCGGTCGCACCGGCCGCGTGGGCGGCGACGGCCGGCTGCGGCCGGGCACGGTGCTGACCGTGATTCCGCGCACGCGGCAGAAGCGCACGCGCGAGCTCTTCGCGGCCCTCGGCTTCGAGCCGGCGTCCTTCGCCGACTACGTGCCGGCCGGCGTCAGCTGAGATCGCGGATGATCGCGGCGGCGGCCGACTCGCCCGCGGCGCGCCACCCGCCCCGCGGCGCGCCCCCCGCCCCTCGCCGAGGGCGGCTGCCTATGCCTCGCGTGCAGCGGCGTTGCGCCGCACGTGGCTGCGCGCGTGCTCGACCGCGGGCTCGAGCTCGGCGAAGAGGTGGTTCGGATGCCGCAGCGCGGCGATGGCGCCGCTGCGCTCGAGCAGCGGCAGGTGCTCGGGCCGCACGCCCTTGATCAGCACGGTCGCGCCGCGCCGCTCGAGCGCGACCACCATCTCGCCGAGCGCGTTGGCACCCGTGGCGTCCACGAGCTGCAGCTGCGAGAGCCGGAGGATGACGACCTCGACGTCGTCGCGGCTCGCGACCTCTTCGAGCAGCCGGTCCGCCGCCCCGAAGAACAGCGAGCCCTCGATGCGGTAGAGGGCGATGCGCTCGTCGCCGGGCATCGGATCCCCGGGGAGCTGCTCGGCGTGGGCGCCGCTCATGCGGCTGAGCGCGCGGAGCGCGAAGAAGGCCGCCGCGGCGATCCCGATGCCGACGGCGATCACGAGGTCGAAGGCGACGGTCACGAAGGCGGTGACTAGGAACACCACGGCGCTCGAACGGCCCGAGCGGGCGACCCGCTTGAACGTCGAGATCGAGACCATGCGCGCCGCGGTCACCATCAGCACGCCGGCGAGCGCCGACAGCGGGATCCGCGAGACGACCCCGGCCGCGGCGACGACCACGAGCAGCAGGAGCAGCGCGTGCGTGATCGCGGCCATGCGCGTCTTCGCGCCGCTGCGCACGTTCACCGCGGTGCGCGCGATGGCTCCTGTCGCCGGCATGCCGCCGAAGAGCCCCGCCGCGAGCGAGGCGAGCCCCTGCCCCACGAGCTCGCGGTCGGCATGCATGGCACCGGTGTTCGCGAGGGTCGCGGCGACGCGGGCCGAGAGCAGCGATTCGATCGCGGCGAGCGCGGCGACGGCGAATGCCGGGCCGATGAGCGAGACCACGACAGCGGGGTCGAGCGTGGGGATGCCGGGCGCGGGCAGCGCGTTCGGCAGTTCGCCGATCGTGTCGAGGGGGAGGTCGAGGAGCGCCACTGGGATCGAGACGACGACGATCGCGATGAAGGATCCGGGGACGTTCGGCAGCCAGCGGCCGAGCGCGAGCATGATGATCGCGACGATCGCAACGACCGCGAGCGGCATGAGCGCGCCGGGCCAGTCCGCCTCGCCGATCGTCTGGCCGGCCGCGATGACCGCGTTGCTCGCGTGCCCGCCGATACCGACGCCGAGCGCCGAGGGCACCTGCTGCAGGAAGATGATGACGCCGATGCCCGCGGTGAAGCCCTCGATCACCGGCCAGGGAATGTAGCTCACCGCGCGGCCGAGCCTGAACAGGCCGGCGATGAGCACGATGAGGCCGGCCATGAGGCTGAGCGTCGCGACCGCGCTCACGCCGTGAGCGGCGACGATCGGGGCGAGCACCACCACCATGGCGCCGGTGGGGCCCGAGACCTGCACGTTCGATCCGCCGAAGACGGCTGCGACGAGGCCGGCCACGATCGCGGTGACCAGCCCGGCCTCGGCGCCCACGCCCGAGCTCACGCCGAAGGCGAGTGCGAGCGGCAGCGCGACGATGCCGACGGTCACGCCGGCGATCAGGTCCGAGCGCCAGCTGCGGCGGAGGCCCCGGTAGTCGCGGGCCGTCGGCAGGAACGAGCGCAGGGCGCGGAAGGAGGAGGTGCTCATATCGGTGGGGGCGGGAGCCGGCCCCGCGGATCGGCGGGGCGCGATGCCGCGTACGGTCTATGTTATGCGGATGGCGGAGCGGGGTTGACCACGGGGAACGATCCCGTCGGCGCCTCGCCCTCGTCGTAGACGCTGCTGGGGCTGCCGATGAGGAGGGGATCGGGTGTGCCCACCACCGTGTAATCCTTGTTCGTGTACTCGAACTTCGAGAGCACCCAGCGCATGGCCTCGAGCCGGGCGCGCTTCTTGTCGTTGGACTTCACGACCGTCCACGGCGCGTGCGGGGTGTCGGTGTAGAAGAACATCGCCTCTTTCGCGGACGTGTAGTCATCCCATTTGTCGAGGCTCGCGAGGTCCGTCGGCGAGAGCTTCCACTGGCGCACCTCGTCGTTGCCGCGTGAGACGAAGCGGGCGTGCTGCTCGGCCCGGCCGACGGAGAACCAGAACTTGATCAGGTGCACACCCGAGTTGACGAGCATGCGCTCGAACTCCGGCGCCGACCGGGTGAACTCGAGGTACTGCTGCGGGGTGCAGTACCCCATGACGCGCTCGACGCCGGCGCGGTTGTACCAGGAGCGGTCGAACATCACGATCTCGCCGCCGGTCGGCAGGTGCGAGACGTAGCGCTGGAAGTACCACTGCTTCTGCTCGCGCTCGGTCGGGATCTCGAGCGCCACGACGCGGGCCCCGCGGGGGTTCATGTGCTCGGTGAACCGCTTGATCGCGCCGCCCTTCCCGGCCGCGTCCCGGCCTTCGAAGAGGATCACGATCTTCTCGCCGTGCTCCTTCACCCAGGCCTGGAGCTTCAGCAGCTCGATCTGCAGCTTGCGCTTCTCGCGCTCGTACTTCGAGCGGCTGATCTTCTTGTCGTAGGGGTAGCCCTGCCGCCACGGCGCATCCGGCCCGTCGTCCTTCGGCCGCTTCCGGCCGGCGCGCATGAGCTCCGCGATCTCGTCGATCTCGGGGGTCACATCGACCTGGTCCGGATCCGCCGCCGAGAACACGTCGCCGCCACGGCTCGTCACGGTGCCATCGGTGCCGTCGGCGCCGGGTGCTTCGGTGGTGTCTGGGCGTGCGCTCTCGTCGGACTTCACGGGACTCCTCGATCACTGGTTCATCGATCGCCGGGCGGGCACCCGGTCATCTCTTCAGAATAAAGCTCGGCGTGTTCCCGGCGAAACCGCTGGTCGAATCGCGATAACGGCGGATCCATTGCCTGGCAACTCGCTGGGGAAGTCGGGGAAAACGCGGCATGATGGCCCGGGGAACGACGGCCCCCACTGCTAACGTGAAGCGTCAGGAGGGTGATCGAACCATGCCTTTGACGCAGCCGCAACCTGCACGTACGCGCTGGCTCGCCGGTGCCGGTGTCGTCGCGCTGCTGTGCGCCGCGATCGTCACGGGGCCGGCGGATCCCGGCACGGCGGTCGCCGAGGGGCTGCCCACGTGGGAAGACGTGCAGGCCGCGAAGCGCAACGTGAGGACCGCGGCGGCGAAGGTCGAGGAGATCAAGGGCCTCCTCGCGGCGAGCGAGGCCGAACTGCGGCGATTGCAGGATCTCTCGGCCGCCGCCATGACGCGGGCGCAGACTGCGGAGCACGAGCTGCAGGTCGCCGCGGCGAAGTCGGATCTACTCGACGAGCAGGCGGCGCAGAGCCGCAAGGAGGCCGACGACGCGACGAGGCAGGCGGCGGCGCTCGTGTCGCAGATGTATCGTTCGGGAGGCGTGGATCGGAGCCTCGAGCTCTTCCTGCAGACCGACGGCGGCACCGCGGACGCCCTGCTCGAGCGCCTGGCCTCGATGGAGAAGGCGACGGAGCGCAACACCGTGATCTCCGAGCAGGCGGAGCAGGCCACGAACACGGCAGAGTCGCTCGGCGAACAGGCGGCGGTCGCCCGAGCCGAGCGCAAGAAGCTGAAGAAGAAGGCAGACGCCGAATACGCGGCGGCCCAGGACGCGGCGGCGAACCAGGCGGAGCTGCTGATGGAGCAGCAGCACACGCAGGAGGTGCTCAACGCGCAACTCGCGGCTCTTCGGGACAAGCGGGCCACGACCGTCGACGGCTACGAGAAGCGGCTGCGCGAGGAGGAGGCCGAGCGCAAGCGCCTCGAGGCCGAGGCGAAGCGCCGGGCCGCCGAAGAGGCGAAGAAGCGTCAGCAGAACGGCGGCGGCAGCAGCAGTAGCGGTGGCGGCGGTGGCGGCGGCAGCCAGGGCGGCAACAACGGGTGGATCCGCCCGCTCAGCGGGGGCTGGATCTCAACCTACTACTGGGGCTACTACGGCCACACCGGCGTCGACATCGCGGCCGGCTGCGGCACCCCGATCAGAGCGGCGGCCTCGGGCACGGTCGGCTTCGCCGGCTGGGGCGGCAACTACGGCAACTTCATCTGGATCAGCCACGCCAACGGGTACGTGACGAGGTACGGGCATCAGAGCCGCTTCGCCGTGAGCTACGGCGAGTGGGTGAACCAGGGCCAGATCATCGGCTACGTCGGAACCACGGGGAACAGCACCGGCTGCCACCTGCACTACGAGGTGATGCACAACGGGGTGTTCCAGAACCCGATCCCCAAGTACATGACCGGGTGATCCGCCCCGCGTCGGGGTGGCCTCGCACTCAGGGCCGGGTGGTGGAAGAGAATCCGTGCGCCGGCTCGGGGGAGCCGGCGCACGGCCATGCCTTGGGCCGGTGGGCCGGCCGCGTCGCCACGCCCGGCGAGTGCGCTCAGTGCTGCGCCGCGAGGCGCTCCTGGGCCTCGACGATGAGCCGCTCGGCCTCGGCGGCCCCGCCCCAGGCGTCGACCTTGACCCACTTGCCCGGCTCGAGATCCTTGTAGCGCTCGAAGAAGTGCGCGATCTCCTTGCGCGTGTACTCCGGAATGTCCTCGACATCCTGGATGTGCTGCCAGCGCGGATCCTTCACCTGCACGGCGATCACCTTGTCGTCGCCGCCGCCCTCGTCGCTCATGTGCAGCACGCCGACGGGGCGCACCTTGATGCCGACGCCCGGGAACACTGGGTAGTCGAGCAGCACGAGCACGTCGAGCGGATCGCCGTCCTCGCCGAGGGTCTCCTCGAAGAAGCCGTAGTCGGCGGGATAGACGAAGTTCGTGTACAGCACCCGATCGAGGTAGACGCGCCCGGTCTCATGGTCGATCTCGTACTTGTTGCGGCTGCCCTTGGGAATCTCGATGACAGCGTCGAAGGCGGCGGTCATGCGCGCTCCTTGCGTTCGTGTGGTGATGGTGTCGGTGCGACGCATCAACTGTAGCGCGGGCGGCAGAATGGAGGGGTGAGCGAGGTGCGAGCGGCCGAACGCCCGTGGGGGCGGCCCGATCCCGCGGTGGCGCAGACGCGCGTCGCGGTGCGTCGTGCGCTCGCCGAGCTGCGCGAGCCGGGAGGGGCGGACGCTGCCTGGCCGGCAGTCGAGGGTTCGCCGCTCGTGCTCGTCGCGCTCTCCGGCGGCGCCGACTCACTCGCGCTCGCGGCGGCGCTCGCGTTCGAGGCCCCCCGGGCGGGGGTGCGCTCGGGGGCCGTGATCGTGGATCACGGACTCCAAGCCGCATCCGCTGAGATCGCGGAGCGCGCGGCGGGCCGGGCCCGTGCGCTCGGGCTCGACCCCGTGCTGGTGCGGCGCGTCGAGGTGCCGGGTGCGGCAGGCGGATCCGCGGTCGGGGCGGGCGAGGGAGGGCCCGAGGCGGCCGCGCGACGCGCCCGCTACGCGGCCATCGAAGCCGTCCGTGCCGAGCTCGGCGCGGGCGCTGTGCTCACCGCGCACACGCGCGACGACCAGGCCGAGCAGGTGATCCTGGCGCTCGCGAGAGGATCGGGCACCCGCGCGATTGCCGGGATCCCGCCCGTGCGGGGGGCGATTCGCCGGCCGTTCCTGGCGGTGAGCCGCGAGACCACCGCGCGGGCGTGCGCCGCGCAGGGCCTCGAACCGTGGCACGACCCCCACAACGACGACCCGGCCTATACGCGGGTGCGGGTGCGCTCCACCGTGCTGCCGCTGCTCGAGCGGGAGCTCGGGCCGGGGATCCCCGCGAACCTCGCCCGCACGGCGGAACTCGCGCGGGAGGACGCGGAGGCGCTCGACCTCCTTGCGGCGGAGGCGCTCGACGCCGCGGCCGAGCGCACCGACTCCGGCATCCGCGTCGCGGTTCCCGTGCTCGCGGGGCTGCCGCCGGCGCTCCGCACGCGCGTGATCCGCGGGGCGGCCCGTGCCGGCACCGGCGCGCAGCTCGAGCGCGTGCACACGGCCGCTATCGCGGCCCTCGTCACGGACTGGCGCGGTCAGGGGCCCATCGATGCGCCGGGGCTCCGCGTCGCCCGGATCGGCGACCAGCTCGAGTTCGCGCCGCGCGACGGCCGCGGGCGGGGCGAATCCGCGTGAAGCGCGCCCCGCGCGCGGCATTCCCGCCCTCCGGCGGCACCGACAACGCGGTTCAGCTACTACAGTGATCTCATGGACGCGAACGAGCTGGGCAGCGAACTCTCGAAGATCCTCGTCACGGAGGCCGAACTGAAGGCCAGACTGGCCGAGATGGCCCGCGAGATCGAGGCGGACTACGCGGGCGCCGAGCAGCCGCCGCTGCTCGTGGGCGTGTTGAAAGGCGCGGTCATGGTCATGGCCGACCTCGCGCGCGAGCTCAGCTTCCACGCCGAGATGGACTGGATGGCGGTGTCGTCGTACGGCGCCAGCACGAAGTCGAGCGGCGTCGTGCGCATCCTGAAGGATCTCGACACCGAGATCGCCCACCGCGACGTGCTGATCGTCGAGGACATCATCGATTCGGGCCTCACCCTGTCGTGGCTGAAGGAGAACCTCGAGTCGCGCGGTGCGAACTCGGTGCGGATCTGCGCGATGCTGCGCAAGCCCGACGCCGCGAAGGTCGAAGTCGATGTCGCCTACGTGGGCTTCGACATCCCCACCGACTTCGTCGTAGGTTACGGACTCGACTACGCGGAGCGGTATCGCAACCTGCGCGACGTCGGCGTGCTGGCCGAGCACGTCTACGCCGACGCCGGGTAGGGGAGCCCGGCCGCCGCTTCCGCGCTCAGCGAATCCTGGGCCGCGCTGTCGGTGGCGACGGCTACGCTTGGGGCAACTCGTACTCGCATGAGAAAGGCCGCACTTTGGCTGACACTCCACCCAATGGATCCCGGGCGCGGCGGCTGCTCCGGGGCCCGCTGCTCTACCTCATCCTGGCGCCGCTGATCGTGCTTTTGGGCTGGTCGCTGCTCAGCGGCGGCAGCGTGCGCGAGATCACGGTGCAGCGGGGCTTCGAGCTGCTCGGCAGCGGGGCGGTCGAGAAGGCCGAGATCGTGGATGGCGATCAGCGCGTCAACCTGACGCTCGAGAAGGTCGACGAGAAGACGGGCACGAAAGACGTCTTCTTCTACTACGTCGCACCGCGCGGCGCCGACGTGGTCGCGGCGGTCGACAAGGCCAAGCCCAAGGGCGGCTTCACCGACCAGGTGCCCCAGGCCAATCCGTTCTGGTCGATCATCGGATTCATCCTGCCGCTCGCGCTCATCGGCCTCTTCTTCTGGTGGATGCTCTCGTCGATGCAGGGCGGCGGCAGTAAGGTCATGCAGTTCGGCAAGTCCCGGGCGAAGCTCGTGACGAAGGAGAGCCCGCAGGTCACCTTCGCCGACGTCGCCGGGGCCGACGAGGCCGTCGAGGAGCTGCACGAGATCAAGGACTTTTTGCAGGACGCCTCGCGCTTCCAGGCGGTCGGCGCGCGCATCCCCAAGGGCGTGCTGCTGTACGGCCCGCCGGGCACTGGCAAGACGCTGCTCGCGCGCGCGGTCGCGGGCGAGGCCGGCGTGCCCTTCTACTCGATCTCGGGTTCCGACT
>JAGQTL010000006.1:8411-10893 GCA_020439035.1 Leucobacter sp.
TCGGCGTCGGCGCGAGCCGCGTGCGAGATCTCTTCAAGGAGGCGAAGGCGAACGCTCCCGCGATCATCTTCGTCGACGAGATCGATGCCGTCGGCCAGCGTCGCGGCCAGGGCATGGGCGGCGGCCACGACGAGCGGGAGCAAACGCTCAACCAGCTGCTCGTCGAGATGGACGGCTTCGACCCGAAGACGAACGTCATCATGATCGCCGCCACCAACCGCCCCGACATGCTCGACCCGGCGCTGCTCCGCCCCGGTCGCTTCGACCGGCAGATCGGGGTCGACGCCCCCGATATGAAGGGGCGCCGGGCGATTCTCGACGTGCACGTGAAGGGCAAGCCGCTGTCGAAGAACGTCGACCTCGATGTCGTCGCCCGCAAGACCCCGGGCTTCTCGGGCGCCGACCTCGCCAACGTGCTGAACGAGGCCGCCCTGCTGACCGCACGCTCGAACGCGCAGCTGATCGACAACCGCGCGCTCGACGAGGCGATCGACCGCGTGATCGCCGGCCCGCAGCGTCGCACGCGCATGATGAAGGATCACGAGAAGCTGATGACCGCCTATCACGAAGGCGGGCACGCCCTGGTGGCGGCGTCGCTCAACCACACCGACCCGGTGACGAAGATCACGATCCTGCCGCGCGGCCGCGCCCTCGGCTACACCATGGTGATCCCGCTTGAAGACAAGTACTCGGTCACGCGCAACGAGCTGCAGGATCAGCTCGCCTACGCGCTCGGCGGCCGAGTGGCCGAGGAGCTCGTGTTTCACGACCCCACGACCGGCGCCGGGAACGACATCGAGAAGGCGACCTCGACCGCGCGCAAGATGGTGACCGAATACGGCATGTCGGCCGCGCTCGGCCCGGTGCGGCTCGGTCAGGCGCAGGCGTCGCCCTACCTCGGCGAGTTCGGCAGCGCCCGCGACTACAGCGAAGGGGTGGCCGTCTCGGTCGATGCCGAGGTGCGGGCGCTCATCGAGCAGGCGCACGATGAGGCCTACGAGGCGCTGGTGACGAACCGTGCGGTGCTCGACCGTCTCGCCGCCGAGCTGATGGAGAAGGAGACGCTCGATCACCTCCAGGTGGCCGAGATCTTCCGCGACGTGGTGAAGCTGCCCGAGCGGAAGCAGTGGTTGTCGAGCGAGAACCGGCCCGTGAGCGATCAGCCGCCGATCGCGATCCCCGAGAGCGTGCGCACGGATGGGGCGCTGGCGTCGGCGGATGCGGCGGATGCGGCGGGTGACGCACCGGGAGGCCCGGCTGCCGGGTCGGGCGTGATCACGGCCGACGGCGAGCTTCCGACCGGTACCGACTCGGAGCCGGCAGACCCGTGAGCCGCGGAGTCGACCGGCAGCGCGTCGCCGCGGCGGTGCGCGAACTCCTGAGCGCGATCGGGGAGGACCCCGACAGCGAGACGTTCGCCGAGACGCCCGGGCGCGTGGCCGACGCGTATGCGGAGTTCTTCGCCGGCGTGGGCGTCGACCCGATCGACCACCTGCGGGAGGCCATGCCGATCGGCGAGGAGAGCGGCGAGCTCGTGCTGATCCGCGATATCGCCCTGCGCTCGGTCTGCGAGCACCACCTGCTCCCCTTCCGCGGGCGCGCGCATGTCGCGTATCGGCCCGGTGACCGGGTCGCCGGCCTCGGCGCCATTCCGCGCGTGGTGGCGACGCTCGCGGCCCGGCCGCAGCTGCAGGAGCGACTGGGCGAGCAGATCGCCGAGGCGCTCGAGGTCGGTCTCGGCGCGGTCGGCGTGCTCGTGGTCCTCGAAGCCTCGCACGGCTGCGTGTCGGATCGCGGAGCCAAGCAGGCCGATGCGCTGGTCGTCTCGATGGCCGCTCGCGGCGTCTTCGCCGACCCCGTCGAACGGGCCGAGGTGCTCTCCCTCGTCGCGGCGAGCGACCCGGCTCGGGGCGCGCGATGACCAGCGTGCACGACGCGCGGCCCGCGGGAGCGCGCACGCTCGTGATGGGCGTGCTCAACGTCACCCCGGATTCGTTCAGCGACGGCGGCCGGTTCTTCGACCTCGAGGCAGCGGTCGCCTACGGCGCGGAGCTCGTGGCGCAGGGCGCCGACATCGTCGACGTCGGCGGCGAATCGACCCGGCCGGGGGCCGCGCCGGTGCCGCCGGCCGAGGAGCAGCGGCGCATCCTGCCGGTCATCGAGGCGCTCACGGCGGCGGGCATCACGGCGTCGGTCGACACGATTCACGCCGCGACCGCGCAGGCGGCCATCGCCGCGGGCGCCCGCATCGTCAACGACGTGTCCGGCGGGTTGCACGATCCGCAGATCCGCAGCGTGGCCGCCGAGGCGGGTGCGATGTACATCGCGATGCACTGGCGCGGCATCCCCGACCCCGAGCATCGGCGCTCGGAGTACGCCGATGTGATCGGCGAGGTGCGAGACGACCTCGCGCGCCTCGCGGAGGCCGCGCTCGCCGCGGGGGTCGCGCCCGAGCGGCTGGTGCTCGACCCGGGCATCGGTT
>JAGQTL010000117.1 GCA_020439035.1 Leucobacter sp.
TGCCGATGGTCGTGGTCTTGCCGACGCCGTTGACACCGACGACAAGGATCACCGCCGGGCGCTCCGAGAGGTGCAGCGTCGGGTCGAAGGCGGCGAGCCGCTCCGCCAGCGCCTCGCGCAGCATGCGCCGCAGTTCGGAGGCCTCGGTCACCCGATGCCGCTCGGCCTCTCCACGGAGCGAACCGATCACGTCGTCCGCGACCTCCGGCCCGAAGTCGGCGGCGATGAGCGCCGTCTCCAGTTCGTCCCAGGTCTCATCCGTCACGGTGTCCGAGGCGCCGAACACGCTGCGGAATACATTCGAGAAGGACCAGGATCGCTCTGCCATGCCATCAATCGTAGCCGGGTGAGAATCCGCACAACGGCGCGGGTCTGTTCGGGTGATCCGCTTGTGCGGAGTCGCCGATCTTTATTCCCGTTCGGTCACGAACCTCGCGCAAAACCGTGATTTTCCGCACCACGCCGCTGAAGACTCCGCTACGATTACGGACGACCCGGCGCGCGCAACGACGCTGCGCGCCAGATAACTCGGAGGTACCGTGAACCGTACAGCGGCTCTTTCGGTAAACAGCAGACGCCCGATCGGCATCGCTCTCCTGCTCGGCGTGATCATCACGCTCGTGGGCACGCTGTTCACCGCCCAACCGGCGCAGGCCGCCGACGCCTGCGCACCCGATGCCAGCACCGCGTGCATCCAGGGCATCATCAAGACGAGCGATGGAGACCCGGCAGCCGGCATCACGGTGACGCTCAGCGGCGACGATGAGCAGACCACCGAGACGGCCGCCGACGGCAGGTGGTTCTTCGCCGTCACAGCGACCGGCGACTACACGGTGACGGTCGACGAGAGCACCCTCCCCGATGGGCAGTACTTCAAGACCGTCGGAACGCGCGACGTCAGTGTCGAGTTGAACAACGTCGCGAGCTCCCTCTTCCCGCTCACCGACAACCCCGATGCGGCGAACTCGGGCGGCAGCAGCGGCGCGGACGACTCCGGCGCCTCGAAGCCCGGCACCTCCGCCAACGACTTCTCGTGGCCGCGCTTCTGGCAGCAGTTCGCCTCCGGCATCCGCATGGGACTCCTCATCTCCCTCGCCTCTCTCGGCCTCTCGCTCGTCTTCGGCACGACGGGGCTCAGCAACTTCGCGCAGGGCGAGATGGTGACCTTCGGCGGCCTGCTCGCCGCCCTGTTCATGGGGATCACCGGCAACCTGCTGATCGCGTCGATCCTCGCGGTCGCCGTCTCGGCCGCGTTCGGCTGGGCTCAGGACAAGGTGCTCTGGAAGCCGCTGCGGAAACGTCAGCTCAGCCTCATGCAGTTGATGATCGTATCGATCGGCCTCTCGATCATGATGCAGTACCTGTTCCAGTTCTTCTGGGGCTCGGGCGTCGTGCGCATCGACACGCGCACCCCCGATGTCATCACCCTCTTCGGCGTCACGCTGACGGTGCAGTCGTACATCGCCATGGGTGTCTCGCTCGCCGCGATCATCCTGGTCGGGCTCGGTCTCATGTACACGCGATTCGGCCGCGCCACCCGCGCCATTTCCGACAATCCCGCACTCGCCAAGGCCTCGGGCATCGACGTCGACCGGGTCATCAGCATCGTGTGGATCGTCGGCGGCGGCCTCGCCGGCCTCTCCGGCGTCTTCCTCGGCCTCGTGTTCAACGGCATCGACTGGTTCACCGGCGGGCAGATGCTGCTGCTCTTCTTCGCCGCGGTCACGCTCGGCGGCCTCGGTACCGCATTCGGCGCCTTCGTCGGTTCGATGGTGATCGGCATGGTGGTCGAGCTCACGAACATCTGGCTGCCCGGCGACCTCAAGTACGCAACCGCCCTGCTGATGCTCATCCTGGTGCTGCTCGTGCGGCCGCAGGGCATCTTCGGTCGTAAAGAGCGGATCGGCTAAGGGAGAACATCATGGATTTCTGGACAAGCCTTCTGCACAGCATGCTGCAGACCGTGATCTCGCCGACGACCGCGGCCTTCGCGCTGGCGGCGATCGGACTCAACATCCACTTCGGCTACACGGGCCTGATGAACATGGGCCAGGCCGGCTTCATGCTCGTCGGAGCCTACGGCTTCGGAGTGTCCTCCGTGCTGGGCGCCGGCTTCTGGCCGGCCCTCGCCATCGCGATCATCTGCTCGATCATCTTCGCGTTCATCCTCGGCATTCCCACGCTGAAACTGCGCGGCGACTACCTCGCCATCGTGACGATCGCCGCCGCCGAGATCGTGCGCATGATCGTCAAGATGGCCGTGCTGCAGGATCTCACTGGCGGCCCGACCGGATTGCAGGGTTCCAAGTATCGGCCGGGCTTCACCGAGCTCTCGCCGCTCCCGGACGGTACGACGACCATTCTCGGCCTGACCTACGTGAACAACGGGCCGGATGACTGGTGGACGCGCCTCGTGGCGTGGGTGCTCGTGGCGCTCTTCATCCTCGTCACCTGGGCGCTCATGCGCAGCCCGTGGGGCCGGGTGCTCAAGGGCATCCGCGAGGACGAGGACGCGGTGCGCAGCCTGGGGAAGAGCTCCTACGCTTACAAGCTGCAGGCGCTGATCCTCGGCGGCGTGATCGGCGGCTTCGGCGGCATCATCATGGCGATGCCGAGCGCGATGCAGCCCGACGGCATGGGACGCCCGCTCACGTTCAACCTCTGGATGATCGTGCTGCTCGGCGGCGCCGCGACGATTTTCGGCCCGCTGCTCGGCACCCTTATCTTCTTCGTCGTGCGCCTGCTCGTCACCGGCCTCGCCGGCGAGTTCATCCCGCGCTCGATCCTCAATGTGCAGCAGACCGAGCAGCTCGCCTGGGTGCTCATCGGCGTCGCGCTGATGCTCCTCGTGGTGTTCAGGCCGCAAGGCATCCTCGGCAACAAGAAGGAGCTGTCGTTCAATGTCTGAGACGAAGACCTCCGCAGCAAAGGCGGGTATGACCGCTCTCGACTACCCCTACGACCGCGAGGAACTGCGCTCGCGCTTGCGCGGTCTGCCGCAGACCCCCGGGGCCGCGAAGCCGGATCCGATCCTCACGGTCGACCACATCGAGCGCCGCTTCGGCGGCATGACCGCCGTCAACGTCGAGCACCTCGAAGTGCAGCGCGGCGCCATCACCGCGCTGATCGGCCCGAACGGCGCCGGGAAGACGACCTTCTTCAACCTGATCACCGGCTTCGACCAGCCCTCCAACGCGCAGCGGCTGATTGGCGGCGGCGACGCGAAGTGGTCGTTCAACGGCAAGACCCTCAACCGCACCGGTGCCTCGCAGGCCGCCCGTTCGGGGATGGTGCGCACGTTCCAGCTCACCAAGGCGCTCGGCCGCATGACCGTGCTCGAGAACATGCTGATCGGCGCGAACAACCAGCCGGGCGAGAACCTCTTCGTCGGCCTGTTCAAGCCGCTCTGGGCCGCGCGCGAGCGCGAGAACATCGAACGTGCGAAGGAACTGCTCACCCGCTTCAAGCTCGATGCGAAGATCGACGACATGGCCGGAGACCTCTCCGGCGGGCAGAAGAAGCTGCTCGAAATGGCCCGCGCGCTCATGAGCGATCCCGCCATGATCATGCTCGACGAGCCGATGGCTGGTGTGAACCCCGCGCTCACCCAGAGCCTGCTCGACCACATCCAGGCGCTGCGCGACGAGGGCACCACGGTGCTCTTCGTCGAGCACGACATGCACATGGTGCGGCACATCAGCGACTGGGTTGTGGTCATGGCGCAGGGCGAGATCATCGCGGAGGGCCTGCCCGAGACCGTGATGACCAGCGAGGCCGTGGTCGACGCCTATCTCGGCGCGCATCACGACAAGGATCTCGGCGATGACGACGCCCTCACCACCGGGGTGATGCGGGCGATCGCGACCGAGATCGAAGAGGAGATCGAAGAGGAGGAGGCCCGATGAGCGAGCAGAGCGCGCCGAAGCTGGTCGTCAAGGCCGACAATCTCACTGCCGGGTACCTGCCGGGCATCAACATTCTGAACGGCTGCACGCTCGAGGCCTACCAGGGCGAGCTCATCGGCATCATCGGCCCCAACGGCGCCGGCAAGTCGACCCTGCTGAAGGCGCTCTTCGGGCTCGTCAACATCCGCGACGGCCACGTCACGCTCGATGGCGAGGACGTGACGCAGACCCCCACGAACCAGCTGGTGCGCAAGGGCGTCGGGTTCGTCCCCCAGACGAACAACGTGTTCCCGTCGCTCTCGATCGAGGAGAACCTGCAGATGGGCCTCTTCCTCAAGCCCAAGGAGTTCTCGACGCGCATCGAGGAGATGTGGGAGCTGTTCCCCATGCTCGCCGAGCGCCGTCGGCAGCGAGCGGGCTCGCTGTCCGGCGGTGAGCGGCAGTCGGTCGCGATGGCCCGGGCGCTCATGATGGATCCGAAGGTCCTGCTGCTCGACGAGCCGAGCGCGGGCCTCTCCCCCGTCCGCCAGGACGAGACGTTCATTCGCACGCGTCAGATCAACAAGACCGGTGTCACGATCATCATGGTCGAGCAGAACGCGCGCCGGTGCCTGCAGATCTGCGATCGCGCCTATGTGTTGGATCAGGGCCGCAACGCCCACGAGGGCCCCGGTCGGGAGCTTGCGAACGACCCGAAGGTGATCGAGCTCTACCTCGGCACGCTCGCGGCCGACGTCGAGGCGAAGGCCGCAGCCGGTAGTGCGGAGCCGGCCGCCGAATAACCGCCACAGCTGCAGCACTGAGGCCCCGCGCCGGTTCGATCCGGTGGCGGGGCCCAGTCGTATGTCCGGGTGCCCGCCAAAGTCGGCTCGGATCGCGCTCAGGACACGAGAGCGGGGCCGACCTCCGAAGAGGCCGACCCCGCGCTCGTTACCGGGATGGGCTGCTTAGCCGACGGTGCCCTGAACCGCGCGCTGGAACACGGGGTTGTTGTTCTCGTCGTACTTGTAGATGCCGATGTACGCCGACGACGGGTCGTTGTTGGCGTTCAGCGGGCCGGTGCCCGACTTCCCACGGTACGAGATGTCCTTGCCCTCGTTCAGGAGCGCCAGGCAGTCGGCGAAGGTCGTGCACTCTTCGCCGCCGTTCGCACCGGTGACCGGAGCGAGCTGCGCCTGCACCGAAGCCGAGTCCGTCGCGCCCGCCTTCGTCGCGGCCAGGGCGACGATGTTCACGAGATCGTAGGCCTCGGGGCCGTAGGTGAGGCTCTGCAGATCCTCGCCGAACTCGGCCTTGTAGATCGACTCGAGCTCAGCCTTGAACTCGTCGTTCGCCTGCGCGCCCGGGATCGAGCCCTGCATGCCGACGACCTTGCCGGGATCGACCACATCGGCGAAGCTGTTCGCGTTGCCGTCGACGAGGTAGACGTTGGCGGGATCGATGCCCTGAGCGAGCAGCTCGGGCAGGATCTGGTTGATCTGGTCGAATGTCACGATGACGATCGCCTCGGCACCCGAATCCTTGATCGCGGTGACCTCGGACGAGAACGACTTCTGGTCGACCGGGAACTCGTTGCCGTCGCCCTTGGCGCCGTAGACGACCTCGGCGCCGTTCGCCTCGACGACCGACTGGATCGTGTCGCGCAGACCGAGACCGTAATCGTCGTTGAAGGTGAGGAAGCCGACCGTGGCCTTGCCGTCGGAGATGATCTGGTTCGCGAGCGCATCGCCCTGAACCGAGTCCGGCGGAGCGGTGCGGAAGTACAGCGGGCTCTTGCCGCTGAGCTCGGTCGCCGTGTTCGACGGCGAGCCCATGAGGATGCCCGCGCCGGTGATCTTGTCGACCACGTGGAGCGTGCGCGACGAGCTCATCGCGCCGAGCACGAAGGTCGCGCCGCTGTTGACGACCTCATCGGCGCCCTTCTCGACCACGGTCATGTCGGAGCCGTCGCCCTCGTTGCCCTCGGCGACGATCTCGATGTCGATGCCGCCTGCGGCCTTGATGTCGGCGAGCGCCTGCGCGATACCGGCCTGCACGGGCGGCATCAGGAAGCCGAGCGAGCCGGTGTGCGGCAGGAGCGTCGCGATCTTCAGCGTGCCGAGCTCGGTCGACGGAGCCTCGTTGCCCCCGTTGTCGGCCGGGGTCTCGGGCGTGCTGCTGCAGCCGGCGAGCACGAGGGCCGCGCTGGCGGCCAGCGCGATCACTGCACTGGTGCGGTGAGTCATCTTCTTCATTGAGGAAGCCTTTCTTTCAGGTCGCGGGTTGCGACACCATTCCAGAGCTTAGGACACCGCGGGGGCTCCGGAGGCCGTGTTCCCCGCCTCTCGGGCAAGTGTTAGCGACTTGTGACTTATGGTGCCGAATGTATTGGGGGCGCCGTCCGCGCCCTCGGTCCCGGGGTGCCTCGGCGCGTCCGCCGTCGCAGTGCGACTCATACGGCATCCCTCGTCTTCAGCAGGATCGTGGCGGGCAGGAATGGCAGGGCGGCCCAGACCACGAGGCCGAGCATCGCGCTCCAGTAGCCCACCGCGGGCGAGAGCTCCGGCATGACGGAGCTCATCGTGAGCGTGCTGCCGAGCGATGCGGGCATCCAGGCGACGACCGTCTCGACCCAGGCCCAACCCGTCAGATTCAGCATCTGCAGGGCGATGGTCGCGACGAAGAAGACGACGACCACGGCCGAGATCGCACCCGCCGTCGAACGCAGCAGCGCCCCCACCCCGAGCGCGAAGAGCGCGGCGAGCATGAGATAGACGGCATTGCTCACCAGCGCGGCCAGCACCGCCGAGCTTCCGAACGCGGCAAAGGCCCCCTCGCCGAGCAGCAGAGCCGCGATGAGCGCGCCGCCGAACGCGCTGGCGATCCCGACGGCGAAGCCGAGCACTCCGACCACGAGCGTCTTTGCCGCGAGCAGCGGAATGCGCGTCGGCACCGCCATGAGGCTCGAGAGGATCAGGCCGGTCGCGTACTCGCTCGTGATGGAGAGCACGCCGAGCACGCCCATGATCAGCACCGTGAACAGGCTGCCGAGCGTGGCCGACTGCACGATGAGCCCCGGCATCGTCTCGGGTGTCGTCGAGTCGGTGGCCGCGAGGGCGATCGACATCAGCAGGGCTCCCGCCCAGGTGAGCAGGATCATGAGCGCGATCGACCAGCGGATCGAACGCAGCGAGGCGAGCTTGATCCACTCGCCGCGCCAGACGCCCCGGAAGCGGAAGCGGCGCGGCCCAGCGCCTTGCCCGGCGTCGCGCCGCGTCGATTCGGATGCCGCGGGGTTCGGTGTCGCAGTGGTCATGTCGGGGCTCCCGTCGCTGGGCCTCATGGTGGTCTTGGACCCGGGCTCGGAGGTCATGCGTTCGCCTGATCGTCGGAAACGTATTCGGCCTCGCCGCGGGTGAGCGCCAGATAGGCATCCTCCAGCGACGGTGTCTCGGTGCTCAGCGAGTTCAGGATGATGCCGTGCTGCGCGGCGATCTCGCCGACCCGCTCGGCTGCGATGCCTTCCAGCCGCAACTCGTTGCCACTGCCAGGCTGCGTGCTGCGGGCGCCCTCGGCGCGCAGCAGCCCTTCGAGGCGCGCGGCCTCGGGCGAGGTGACGCGAACGGTGCTCTGCCCCACCCCACCGGTCAGCTCGGCGATGGGCGCATCGGCGATGAGCCGGCCGCGACCGATCACGAGTACGTGATCGGCGGTCTGCGCCATCTCGCTCATCAGGTGGCTCGAGAGGAGCACGGTGCGCCCCGCCGCGGCGAACGAGCGCACGAAGTTCCGCACCCAGAGCACACCGTCGGGGTCGAGCCCGTTGACGGGCTCATCGAGCACCAGCACCTCGGGGTCGCCGAGCAGCGCCGCCGCGATGCCGAGGCGCTGCCCCATGCCGAGCGAGAAGCCGCCCACGCGCTGATCCGCGACCGCTTCGATCCCGGTGAGCTCGAGCACACGGCCGACTCTCGCGTCGGGGATGCCGTGCGTGGCGGCGAGCGCGCGCAGGTGGCTGCGCGCGGTGCGGCCGGGGTGCACGCCCTTCGCGTCGAGCAGGGCGCCCACGACACAGAGGGGATTCCGATGCTCCGCATAGGGCTTGCCCTGCACCGTGATGCTGCCGCTCGTCGGACGTGCGAGCCCCATCAGCATGCGCATGGTGGTCGACTTGCCGGCCCCATTCGGGCCGAGGAACCCCGTGACCCGCCCCGGCTCGAGCGTGAAACTGAGGCCGTCGACGGCGAGCTTCGCGCCGTACCGCTTGGTGAGTCCGACCGCTTCGATCATGGTGTTCCCTTCGTTCATTCCGGCCGATCCGGCCGATCCGGCCGTTGCCGGTGCCCGGCGAGGTTCTGGCCGCGATTCGGCATCGGCCCGACGATCCCGACGCCGCAGCACGTTCGGCCGATGCCTCCGCGCGCCCGCCTAGGCCGCTTCGTCGGCACCGATCCGCTGCCCGACGACCGCCGAGATACCATCCTGCCGCATCGACACCCCGTACAGCGCATCGGCGATCTCCATTGTGCGCTTCTGGTGCGTGATCACGATGAGCTGGGAGCTCTCCCGCAGTCCCTCGAAGACCTGGAGCAGCCGACCGAGGTTGGCGTCGTCGAGCGCGGCCTCGACCTCGTCCATGATGTAGA
>JAGQTL010000118.1 GCA_020439035.1 Leucobacter sp.
TTCCTCAACGTGTTCCGCAAGGTCGGCGGCGACTTCGACGTGCACGACGACGGCATCCGCTTCTGGCATCCGGGCGGCCCGCTCAAGCCCGTGACCATCGAGACCGATGTGCACCCCGGCTTCATGACGGATTGGCAGCAGCCCCTCGTCGTCGCGCTCACGCAGGCGGAGGGGGTCTCGACCATCCACGAGACCGTCTACGAGAACCGGTTCGGGTTCACCGAAGCCCTGAACCAGATGGGCGCGAACATCGTCGTCCACCCCGACGGCCTCGCAGACCCGGCCCGTCGGGTGAAGCGACGCGAGTTCGAGCAGGCCGCCGTGATCACGGGGCCGACCCCGCTGACCGGCGCCGATATCGAGGTGCCCGACCTGCGCGGCGGCTTCAGCCACCTCATCGCGGCACTCACAGCGAGCGGGCAAACGAAGGTCACGAACCTCGGTATCATCTCGCGCGGCTACGAGAACTTCATCGAAAAGCTGCGCCTGCTCGGCGCCGACTTCGTCTTCGAGGGGTAGCGTTGGCGTATGCCCAGCACCGTGAAGTTCCGCTCACGGCCGTCGCCTGAGAAGCGCCGGCCGAGCTTCTTCTGGCTGCTCGCCGCGCTGATCCTGCCGCTCTGGTCGTGCATGGTGCGGTACCGGTTCACGCCCGGCTCGAAGCTGCCGATCACGGGACCCTTCATCCTCTCGCCCAACCACTACAGCGAGATCGACCCCGTCGCGATGGGGGCGGCGGTCTGGCATCTCGGCCGGTTGCCGCGATTCATGGCGAAGGCGAGCCTCTTCAGCGTTCCGGTGCTCGGCTGGCTGCTGCGGGGGTCGGGCCAGATCCCGGTCGAGCGCCAGGGCCGCTCACGCGGCACCGACGCGAACCCGATGGGCGCCGCGAGCGAACTCATCCGGCGCGACGCGGGCGTCATCGTCTACCCCGAGGGCACGCTCACCCGTGATCCCGGCCTCTGGCCGATGCGCGGCAAGAGCGGCGCGGTGCGGCTGGCGCTCGAGTCGGGCATTCCGCTGATCCCGATGGCGCACTGGGGCACCCAGGAGCTCATGCCGCGCTACGGAAAGGGCATCCACCCGATCCCGCGCAAGACCATCCATGTCGCGGTGGGCGAGCCGATCGACCTCTCGCGCTTCGCCGGGCGCGAGCGCGACACCAAGGCGATCAACGAGGCGACCGCGCTGCTCATGGCCGAGATCACGAAGCTGCTGGCCGGGCTGCGCGGCGAGGATCCCCCCGCCGAGCGCTGGGACCCCCTCGAGCACGATCAGACCGAAACGGGCCGCTTTTGAGCCCCGCGGCGGCAGGCGTCGGCCCGCTCGGGCCGAGCACCGGTGCCATCGGCATTGTCAAGCCGAGCCCGAAGCGCAACCGCGGCCGCAAGGTCGCTGTCGTGGGCGCGGGCAGCTTCGGCACGACGTTCGCGAAGGTGCTCGCCGACGCGGGGTGCGACGTCACGGTCTGGGCCCGCCGGCCCGAGGTGGCGCAGGAGATCCAGGTGGCCAAGCGCAACAGCCGCTACCTGCCCGGCATCAACCTGCCGAAGTCGCTGCGGGCCACGCACGAGCTCGCGCGGGCGCTCGCGGGCGCGTCGCTCGTGTTCCTCGCCGTGCCCAGCCAGTCGATGCGTGCGAATCTGCGTGAGCTCGAGCCGTTCCTCGAGCCGGGCAGCGTCCTCGTAAGTCTCGTCAAGGGCGTCGAGCAGGGCAGCCTCATGCGCATGAGCGAGGTGATCGACGACACGCTCCAGCTCGGCCCGGAGCGCATCGGCGTGGTGTCGGGCCCGAATATCGCCCTCGAGATCGCGCGTGAGCAGCCGACCGGGGCGGTCGCGTCGTGCGCGTCGCTCGACGCGGCGCAGGAGATCGCGATCGCCTGCTCGGCCCCCTACTTCCGCAGCTATGTCAACACCGACGTGATCGGCACCGAACTCGGCGGGGTGCTCAAGAACCTCATCGCCCTCGCGATCGGCATCGTCGACGGGGTCGGCTACGGCGAGAACACGAAGGCCGCGATCATCACGCGCGGCCTCGCCGAGATGACGGAGTTCGCCGTCTCGCAAGGGGCGGATCCGACCACGCTCGTAGGGCTCGCCGGCCTCGGCGACCTCATCGCGACCTGCCAGTCCCCGCTCTCGCGCAACAACACCGCGGGCCGGCTCATCGGCCAGGGGTTCTCGCTCGACGAGACGAAGGAGCAGATGCAGCAGACCGCCGAGGGCATCACCTCGGTCGCCCCGGTGCTCGCGCTCGCCAAGGACGGCGGCATACCGATGCCGATCGTGCAGCAGGTGCAGATGGTCCTGAGCGGCACGATGGCGCCCAAGGATCTCGCGCCACATCTTGCGACCGAAGACGACGTGCCGCGGCCCGAGCTGAGCTTCGGCCCGCGACCGGGGCTGTGGAAGCGCTTGCTGGGGCGCGCGAAGGGCGGTGCCGCGTGAGCGCGGAGAGCGGTTTCGAGGGCGGATCGGCCGGCAAGCGTCGGGTCGTGCTGCTGTTCGGCGGGCGATCGAGCGAGCACGGCATCAGCTGCGTCACCGCGGCCGGCGTGCTGAAGGCGATCGACCGTGCCGAGTTCGAGGTCATCCCGGTGGGCATCACGAAGACCGGAGCGACCGCGCTGCTCGACGAGGCCGAGCTGCACGGCTACCATCTCGACGCGGAGGGGCTGCCCGAGGTGCCCGAGAATGGCACCCGCGTACTGTGGCCGGCGTCGACGGAGAGCCGCACGCTCAGTGTGCTCGAATCGGACGGGCGCGTGCGCTCCCTCGGGCGCATCGACGTCGTGCTGCCGACCCTCCACGGGCCGTACGGCGAAGACGGCACGGTGCAGGGCATGCTCGATCTCGTCGACCTGCCCTACGTCGGGTGCGGCGTGCTCGCGTCGGCGCTGTGCATGGACAAGCACGCCCTCAAGACCGTGCTCGCCGCGGCCGGCATCGCGGTTGCGCCGTGGCGCACCGTGACCCGCTCGGAGGTGGCGCGCGATCCGTCGCTCGTGGCCGCGCTCGACGAGGGCCTCGCGTATCCGCTCTTCGTGAAGCCGAACCGGGCGGGTTCGAGCGTCGGCGTGAGCCGCGTCACCGCGGCGCACGAGCTGCCGGCCGCACTCGAGGTCGCGTTCGCCGAGGATTCGCTCGTGCTGGTGGAAACCGGCATCGTGGGTCGCGAGGTCGAGATCGCGGTGCTGCAGGGGCGCGACGGGTCGGCGCCGCGCACCAGTTCGGTGATCGGCGAGATCGTCTTCGACGGTCGTGATTTCTACGACTTCGAGGCGAAGTACCTGGGCGCGGAGGGCGTGTCGCTCGAGCTCCCCGCGGCGGTGAGCGACGCCGAGTTCGCGGCGCTTCGGGATGCGGCGGTGACCGCGTTCGAGGTCGCGCAGTGCGCGGGCCTCGCGCGCATCGACTTCTTCCTCACCGAATCCGGCCCCGTGCTCAACGAGATCAACACGCTGCCGGGCTTCACGCCCATCTCGATGTACCCGCGGCTCTGGCAGGAGTCGGGGCTCGGCTACACGGAGCTCATCACCGAGCTCATCGATCTCGCGCTCGGGGCCTGAACCGACGCGCGGCCTCCTCGCGCGGCGTGCGGTCTACTCGGCCGGCGCGTCGATGTACGTCGTGCACTCCCGCTCCTGCGGCAGCATCTTCACGGCCGTCGTGAGCTCGACGAGCGCATCGGTCGTGCTGTCGACCTGCTCGGTATCGACGTAGAGGGCGAGGCCCGGGGTGCGCCCGTAGGCCTCGATGCGGTAGATCGGCGCCTGCGACTCGTCGAACACCCAGTCCACCCCGTTGATGTTCATGCAGGCGTTGGTCGTGGGGCCGCCCGGCGTCTCGCCGCAGACGAGCTGGATCGCCGCGGGATCGCCCCATGCCCCGGTCGCCTGCGCATTGGTGGTGCGCTTCGCGAGTCCGTCGAGCTCGCCGGGCAGCCGCACGATCACCTCGGCGCACGCCGGGTCGTTCGCACCCTCGGCCGCCGTCATCGGAACGTCCGGCGTGCAGCCGCTGAGCCCGAGCGCGAGCGCGGTGGCGCAGACGATGGCGGGGGCGGGCGTGGCGAAGCGCGGCATACCTCGATCGTAGCGCTGCGCGGTGACGATACCTTGGGAGCATGCGGAATGGGGCGGAGGAGACGACGGTCGGCGAATTGGGTGAAGCCGGAGTGCTGGCGCGGATCCTCGATCGGCTCGGCCCGTCGGCTTCGGCAGTGCTCGGGCCCGGCGACGACTGCGCGGTGCTCGGCTTCGGCGGCGACGCCGTGATCACGACCGACACGATGGTCGAGGGGCCCGACTTCCGGCTCGCCTGGCACGGCGGCTTCGAGCTGGGGCGCAAACTCGCCGCGACGAATCTCTCGGATGTCGCCGCGATGGGCGCGCGCCCGACGGCGCTGACGGTCGCCCTCGCGTGCCCGGCCGACACGCCGGTCGCGCTGCTCGAGGAGATCGCCGCGGGCCTCGACGCGGCCTGCCAGGAGCTGGCGCCCGGCTGCGGGGTGGTCGGCGGCGACCTCGGCCGCGCGCCCGTCCTCATGGCCGCGGTTACGGCGCTCGGCGACCTCGAGGGCCGCGCGCCGGTGCGCCGGGACGGCGCGCGCGCGGGCGAAACCGTCTGCTACGCCGGGCAGCTCGGGCTCGCCGGCCTCGGGCTCTCGCTGCTGTTCGCCGAATGCGCGGAGGCCGGGGTTGCGCACCGGCGAGGCCTCGCCGAGCTGCGCGAGCGCCACCCGGCGGCGGTCGGCGCGCAACTGGCGCCCGCGCCGCCGATCGCCCTCGGCGCGGCCGCGGCGCTCGCGGGGGCGAGCGCCATGATGGACGTGTCCGATGGGCTCGCCCTGGATGCCGCGCGCATCGCCCGTGCCAGCGACATCTCGCTCGATCTCGATCCGGCGCTGCTCGAGGCAGGCTTCGGCGTGCAGCAGGGGCAGCGCGTGCCCCTCGACGCGATGCTGTTCGGAGGCGAGGATCACGGACTGCTGGCCTGCTTCCCGCCCGATGCCGAGCCGCCGGCCGGGTTTCTGCCGATCGGCGCGGTGCGGGCGCGCGCGGCCGGCGGAGCGCTGCTGCTCGCCGGCGCGGCATGCGAGCCGCGCGGGTGGGATCCGTTCGTGTCGCGGGTTCCCGGCTGACCGGCCTCGGCCGCACGCCTTGGTCGCACGCCTTGGTCGTGCACCTTGGGAGCGCGCGGCTCGAGGCGCCTCTAGGGCTGCCTGAGCAGGCGCAGCGCCGCCCACAGCTCCGCGCGGGCGTCCGGGTCGTCGAGGTCGAGCTGCAGCAGGGCGGCCGCGGTCTGCACGCGCGAGCGCAGGGTGTGCCGGTGCACCTCGAGTTCCGCGGCGGCCGGGCTCGTCTGCCCGTGGTGGGCGAGCCAGACCGCGAGGCTGCGTTCGATCGCATCGCCGTGCCGCTCGTCGTGGCCGCGCACCGGGGCGAGGAGGCTCTCGGCCTGCCGCCTGGCCTCGGCGGTGTCGAGCAGGCGCAGCACCCCGCCGTGTAAGGCGGGGCTGTAGGTGACGGGCCCGGGCGATTCCGCGCTCCGCGCGCGCTCCAACGCGGTATCCGCTTGCTCGAGCAGCCTCGGCAGGTCGCTCAGCGTGCCGCGTTCGCTCACTCCGGCCCGGCCGGCATGCTCGGTGATCAGGCGCCGCACCGCGTCGATCTGCGAGCTCTCGCAGACGAGCACGGCGCCGCCGGGGGAGGGCGCCGTGAGGAGCCCCGGCCGTGCGGCGAGCGAGCGGAGGTCGTCGACGAGCGAGTCCTCGGTGATCTCGCTCAGTCGCACGACGCTCACGCGCCCGCGCGGCAGCCGGGGCAGCGCGTCGGCGGCCACGCGCTCCGCCAGCTCGTGTTCGCCGCGGAGCAGCAGTTGAAGGATGGAGCCGCGCAGGGCGCGCTCCGACTGCTCCTGGCCCGCGCGGTGCCCGAGCTGCACGGTCGCGAGGGCGGCGATGAGCCCCAGCAGGGTGCGCTCGGCCTGATCCTGCAGGGTTGCCGGGGTGAGCAACGCGCCCAGGAGGCGCCCACCGCCCCCGAGCGTCTGCAGCTCGATCGCGGGCTCCGCCGATGCGGCAGTCGGCTGGTCGGCTTCGGGCAGGGGAGCGGGGAGCGGGGCCGGCAGCGTCGCGACTCGGCTGGCGCGGGTGCCGCGCTCGATCAGCGCGCGCACGGCGTGCCGCACGGATTCGCTTTCGAGGTCGCGCCTGGCGGTGCGCGGCGCGCTCTCGATGATCCGGCCGGTGCGATCCGCCACCGCGACCCAGCGGCCGAGCCGGTTCGCGGCCTCGCGCACCAGTGAGGCCAGCCCGTCGCGCTGCGCGGCCGCGTTCGCGACGGCCCGTTGGGCTTCGAACGCCCAGGCGTCGCGTGCCCGGGTGTTGGCGCCGATCAGCTGCGCGGCGGTCTGCGAGATGGCGATGAACGGGGTCGCGTAGGGCACGCGGAACAGCGGCAATCCGAGCCGTTCGCAGGCGGTGACGAGCGAGGGCGGGATGCGCGCCCACGCGATCCCGACGCCGAAACCGAGGGCGGTCGCGCCCGCGCGCTGCAGGCGGCGGACATACGCGAGGGCATCGGGTTCGGCGAGCGCCTCGGCGAACTGCGAGCCGGTGGTGAGCAGCACCGTGCGCGGGGTGAGGAACGGGGTCGGGTCGAGCATCTCGCTGCCGTGTACCCACTGCACGGGCAGGCCATCGGCGGCCGTGCCGTCGACTCCCGCGATCATGACGAGGCCGAGCGGGTACTGATGCAGCAGCGTCCCGAGCGTGATCGAAGGCTGCACCACGGCGACGGGGAGGCTTCTCGCCACGGCATCCTCCTTCCGGTGAGCGATCCTCGGCGACGCGTCCGACAGTATCCAGAGTGTCGAAAGAGTATATCTGTTTTCACCACTATGGCAGAATCCGGCGGGTTCGCGCCAACTTAGGCTGAACACGGCCCGTGCGGGCTCATCCCGCAGCATCGTCACCCCCGTCGTCCGCGACCCGTTTCACGCAAAGGAGCTCCCATGTCAGCCACCCCCATCGGCGGCCCCACGCTTCCCCAGGAGCGCAAGCTCGTCACCGCCATCCCCGGCCCGAAGTCGCAGGAGATGCTCGCCCGCAAGAACGCGGCCGTCGCCTCGGGCGTCGGCGTCGCGCTGCCCGTCTCGATCGTGGCCGCCGGCGGCGGCGTCATGGTCGATGTCGACGGCAACTCGCTCATCGATCTCGGCTCCGGCATCGCCGTGACCGGCGTCGGCAACTCCGCGCCGAAGGTCGTCGAGGCCGTCGTCAACCAGGTGCAGCAGTTCACGCACACCTGCTTCACCATCACCCCCTACGACGGGTACGTGCAGGTGGCCGAGAAGCTCAACGAGCTCATCCCCGGCGACTTCGAGAAGCGCTCGGCCCTCTTCAACTCCGGCGCCGAGGCGCTCGAGAACGCGGTGAAAATCGCCCGCCACTACACCAAGCGCGACGCGATCGTCGTCTTCGACCACGCGTACCACGGCCGCACCAACCTCACGATGGGCCTCACGGCGAAGAACATGCCCTACAAGGACGGCTTCGGCCCGTTCGCGCCCGAGATCTACCGCGTCCCCGCGTCGTACCCGTTCCGCGACGGGCTCTCGGGCGCCGAGGCGGCCGAGCAGGCCATCACGCAGATCGAGAAGCAGGTCGGCTCGACCAACGTGGCCGCCGTCATCATCGAGCCCATCCAGGGCGAGGGCGGCTTCATCGCGCCGGCCGAGGGCTTCCTGCCCGCCATCCAGCAGTGGGCGAGCGCCAACGGCGTGGTCTTCGTGCTCGACGAGGTGCAGACCGGATTCGCGCGTACCGGCGACCTCTTCGCGTCGCAGCACGAGGGCGTCGTCGCGGACCTCGTGACCACGGCCAAGGGCATCGCCGGCGGCCTGCCGCTCTCCGCGGTGACGGGCCGTGCCGAGATCATGGATTCGGCCCACGCGGGCGGCCTCGGCGGCACGTACGCCGGCAGCCCGATCTCGTGCGCCGCGGCGCTCGCGACCATCGAGACCTACGAGGCCGAGAACCTGACCGAGCGCGCCCGCGAGATCGGCGCGATCATCGAGGAGTTCTTCGGCAATCTGCAGCAGAGCGACAGCCGCATCGGCGACATCCGCGGCCGCGGCGCCATG
>JAGQTL010000119.1 GCA_020439035.1 Leucobacter sp.
TGCTCGCGTTCGGTCAACGCTTCGAGCTCACTTCCATCGGCCGGCCTCGTCTCGCGCACGTGCTTGACGAGCATGGCCGCGACCCGCGGCGAGAGCGAGCTGCTGCCCTCGTAGGCCTGGTGCAGCGCGGTCACGATCTCCTCGGCGCTCGAATCCTTCAGCATGTAGCCCGTCGCGCCGGCGTTCAGCATCGGCAGGACCGTGTCGCGGGAATCGAGTGTTGTCACCGCGAGCACCTTCACCTCGGGCCAGCGCTCGGTGATCGCCGACGTCGCTTCGATCCCGCCCATCACGGGCATCTGCACATCCATCATCACCACGTCCGGGCGGTGCCGCTCGATCTGCACGAGAGCTTCCTCGCCGTTCTCGGCCTCCGCCACGATCGACAGGCTCGGGTCGCGCTTCACGAAGTGCGAGAGCGCGAGGCGCACGAGCGGATCGTCGTCGACGAGCAGGAGGCGGATCTCGGCGGCAGCCGAATCCGACGCGTCGCTTTCGTTCATGCACGAAAGCCTAGCGAGGCCAGATATAGACCTTTGGCCAATAAGAATCTGACTGATCGTCAAATGCGCGCGGGAAGCTTCGCCGTGAGGATGGTCTTACGCAAACATTCGTCCACATTTGGGAGGTGACCGACATGACTTTCTGGCAGCAGCTGGCCCGTCTTCTCGGCCTGTACCGCTAATCGTAGTGCTACACATACGGAATACTGGTGCAATGGTGGGTGGCGCCTTGAGACCGGAGTCCACTCTGCGCGGTCAACTCGCACGCGCAGAGGTGCTGAACCGTCCGGAACGCATCGTTCTCGTTGTACTCATCATCGGTGGAGTGGCGCTCGACGCCGGCGTCATCGCGACGAGCACGGGCGAAGATCGACTGCAGGCCGTGCTCAGCATCGCGACGACGCTCACCTTCGCCCTCTACCTCTGGTCGCCTCGGATCGCGACGCTCGCCCTCGGCGTTGCCGTCGCTCTGGCCTTCGTCGCCGGTGACGCAACGGCCGCGCTTCTCGCAGCCGCGGTCGCGACCGCGCTCGTGCTTCGTCTCGGCACGACGGGGCTCATCCTCGGGTATTCCGGAATGCAGATCATCGCGATCGTGCTCTACGCCCTGGGCATCGGCCGGAGCCCCCTAGCCACCGGCAATGTGCTCTTCTTCGTCATCATCGCCGTCATCGCGGGCGGGATCGGGCTCGCCCTCCGGATGTCGTATGCGCGCGGCCACCGGCTCGAGCGCGAGCTCGTCGAGCAGGCCGAGCACGAACGGGAAGCGGTCCTCGCGGAACGTCGCTGGATAGCCGGCGAACTCCACGACAGCATCGCCCACCACCTGACGATCGTCGCGCTCCACGTGCAGCTGCTCGACGACGATGCCGCACGTGCAGAGTCGCAGGAGGCCATCCGCGGCGCCGCACGCAAAGCTCTCAGCGATCTCCGCTTCGTCATTCAGATGGCGGAGGAGGCACCCCGCGGCACCGAAACGCCGGTCGGCGACCTCGCGGATGCCATCGGCGAGGCGAGCAGCGAGTTCGCGGCGGCCGGGCATGCGGTGTCGTGCGACGGCGATCCCGCCGACGAGCGCATCCCTCGCGGTGTCGAGATCATCCTCGCGCGGATCGTGCGCGAATCGGCGACGGATATTCTGAAGTACGCGGGCCCGGGCCCGGTGCACTTCGCTATCGGGATCAGTTCGGAAGCGGTCGGGATCGTCATCCGGAGCCCCCTCCCCGATGTCCCGAGACGGGACCTCCCCTCGACGGGCACGGGGTTGAACCGGATGGCTGAACGAGTGCTCGGCGTCAGTGGCCGGTTCAGCGCCGGCGAGGTCGGCTCCGAATGGATCGTGTCGGCTCAGCTCCCAACGGTATGAACGCGGCCATCACGATCCACACCAATCACGGGGCGTCCGGTTTCTAGCCAGAAGTCTCCATTATTTGTGGACTTCCGTCCCTAACGAGCTCCCCAACCGCCGGGTAGCTTGTGTTGTGGGCCCTCCCCCCGCGGCCCGGTGATTGATATCGGGGAGTTCGTACCGCACATACGGGCTCCCCGATACTCATGTTCGCAGGCGGATTCCTGCAGCTCTCGCGGCTGTCGGCCGCCCCACCATGGGTCACAGAAGAATCACACAATTCCGATACCCACACGAAACCCTCTTCCACGGGTAGCATCGAAGTACCTACAGGTGCGGATCACGCGGACGCCGAGTCGGCGACGCAATGTGACGCAAACCGGAGTCTCATCACGACGAGCCGAAGGGGTGCATGATGAAGATTGGTTCCAGAATCCTTGCGTTAGGGGTCGGCGCACTGCTCATTCCTGCGCTTGCCGGCTGCGCGAACCCGGTCGAGGCCATGATCAAAGGCGCGATCGAGGATCAGACCGGCGTGAAGGTGGATCAGGACGGCGACAGCTTCACCGTCGAAACCGAGGAAGGCACGGCGGAGTTCAGCGCCGGCACCGAGGTGCCCGATACGTTCCCCGCGGGTGTGCCGCTTCCGCAGGCGGACCCTTCGGGTGCCGCGACGTATCCGGACATGTGGGCGTTGACCTATGAAGGGTTCACCCGTGGTCAGGTCGATGAGTTGATCGAGCAGGTTCGGGCTGCCGGATATACCGAGTCCTCTCTCATGCAGAGCGAGTCGTTCGTCCAGGGGGCCTACGTCAAGGATGAGATGAACATCACCATTCTGTGGTCGGAGCAGGACGCGAAGCCGGCGCTGATCTACGGCGTGACCATCGTCGAGCCCTGATCGACTGATCAATTGCGGGCGGCGGGGTGGCGATACGCCACGCCGCCCGTGAGGTCGGCCTCTGGCTGCCTCAGGCGGCCCTAAACGAAAGAACCCGGCCTGAGCCGGGTTCTTGTTCGTGCGCGATACTGGGATCGAACCAGCGCAGGAATCTCAGGGCGAGAGCAGCGCTCTCGCCGATTCATGCGAGGTCACACGTTCGAGCCCACGGATCGCTGTCACGAACAAACGAAAGAACCCGGTGTGAGCCGGGTTCTTTGTTCGTGCGCGATACTGGGATCGAACCAGTGACCTCTTCCGTGTCAGGGAAGCGCGCTACCGCTGCGCCAATCGCGCCTATTCAGGCTATTCAGTTATCAGGCGAGGTGGCGACGGGATTCGAACCCGTGTATACGGCTTTGCAGGCCGCTGCCTCGCCTCTCGGCCACGCCACCAGGTCGGAAACCCTGTGCCTTCACTCGAGCGGATGACGAGACT
>JAGQTL010000120.1 GCA_020439035.1 Leucobacter sp.
GTATGTCGTGAACCCAGACACCCTAGGATCCACCATTGTGATGAGTCGGGACATGTGTCTCGGATGAGTCGCGACAGATGCCACAGCGCGAGGGAGCCAGGCCATCTGCCTGGCTCCCTCTCGCTGTTCGTCGACGCGTGGAATGCAGCACTCAGACGATCGGCAGCACGTGACGCGCCTCGTCCTCGCGGTCGAAGATGATCTTGCCGAATGCCTCGAAGCCGCTTGCGCCGAGGGTATGGCCGTGGCGGCTCGCGGTGGCCTGATCGCGCCAGATGCGCTGGAGCGGGCACCGCTCGGAGAAGCCGGCAGAGCCGTGAGCCGTCAGCAGCGCGTCGACCACGTCGGTGATGGTCTCGACGATCCACCCGGCCTTGGCCCGCATCTCGATCCGCTCGCCGTATGGCGCGTAGACGTTGCGCGCGGCACCGTCGTAGATCTCATCCGCGATCTGCGCGGCCAGGGTCTCGGCGGCCTGCAGGCTCACGCTCGCCCGCGCAACGACGGTTTGGAAGATCGCGGAGTCCGACTGCTTCCCGTAACCGGTGTAGGCGATGGCCTTCGAGTCGGCCTTCTCGATCACGTAATCGAGTGCCGCCCGGCCCATACCCAGATGCGGCCCGATCAGCTTCATGAAGAGCGAAGGCACGAATACGGTCTGATAGCTGAGCTCCGGGTTATCGTCGAGGTAGCCCCCTTCAACCGCGGCGGTGAGCGGAAGGATGCGGTGCTCGGGCACGAAGACATCTTCGGCGATCTGCATGACGCTGCCAGTCGACTTCATCCCAGCGACGTACCAGTTGTCCTCGATACCCAGTTCGGCGGTCGGGATCAACGCGAGGCCCGCGTCGATCTGGTTGCCCGCGTCATCGACGATCGGGATGCCGAGCAGCGACCACGTGGCATGCAGGCTGCCGGTGCCGTAGCTCCAGCGGCCCGTGACTCGGAAACCGCCGTCGACGCGCTCGGCGGTCGATGACGTCGCGAGGACGATCGAGATGAAGTCGCCGATGCGCTCACCCTCGCCCCAGACGTCCGTCTGTGCGCGCTCGTCCATGAGGCTCACCACCCACGCGCCCGAGTCGAGGATGCCGGTGACCCAGGCGAGCCCGCCGTCACCGCGGCCGATCGCGCGGGCGACCGCGTGGCACTCACGGGTGTTCGCCGCGAGACCGCCGAACCTGCTCGGCGCCGAGATGCTGAACGCACCGGTCGCAGCGACGGCATCGAACGATTCCTGGGGAACGCGGCGCAGGCTGTCGCCGTCTTGCGCGCGCTCGATCAGCTGAGGCCGGATCGCATCGATCTGTCGAATGATCTCGACGATTTCCGGGCGGATCGTGTCTTGTGTCATTTTCTGTACTCCTTGGGATTCACACTTCGGCACGGGTGAAGAACTCCGGCGCCGATGCCGGGTAATGGTTGACGAGATGTCGGTGAGTTAGAGCGGGCTGTCCTCGAAGACGAGCTCCTTGCCCGCCGCACGTCGCTGCGATGCGCGCACCCAACCGAACACGAAGACGATCGGGATGAGCAGCAGCAGCCAACGCGCGATGTCTCCGGCCCCGCCGAGGAGGGCGTCGTAGTTCAGAATGGCGAGCACGCCCACCGCGAGGAATCCGATCCCGGCGATCGCGGGAGCGATCCTCGTGTGCCAGATTCGCGCGTGCGCGGCGCCCTTGCCGGCGAAGAAGACGAGGATCGCGACGCAGGTGACGAGGAGCACCACGACGAGCGCGACGGTACCCATCGAGGTCAGCCAGCTGTAGATCACCGACATCATGTCGGCTCCGGCGAGGAGGAACCCCCCGACCACGACGAGCACCGCGCCCGAGAAGGCGAGCACCGCGACCCTCGGTGTGCCGCTCGCGCTCGTACGGGCGAACACCGCGGGGAGCATGCCCGACCGTCCCAGCGAGAACAGGTAGCGCGAGAGCAGATTGTGGAAGCCGATGAACATCGCGATCGAACTCGTGAGCATGAGAATGCCGATCGCAGACGAGAGCCACGGCGGGCCGTAGGTGTCGGCTACGACGTAGACGAAGCCGATCGGGTCGGCCTGCGCGGCAGCCTGAACCTCTGCCGACCCCCAGCCATTCGCAATCGCCCAGGTCACGAAGGCGTAGAAGACGCCGATGATCGAGATCGCGATATAGGCCGCCCGCGGGATCGTGCGGCTCGGATTCTTCGCCTCCTCGGAGAACACGACGGTCGCCTCGAAGCCCGTGTAGCAGGTGACGGCGAAGAGGATCGCGATCCCGGCCCCGGCCGGCACGATGTTTCCGGGCACGAAGGCGTCGAATTCGAGTGCACCGGTCGCACCGCCCTGCATCAGTACTGACAACGCGAGGAAGAGCAGCGCGGCGATCTCGAGCGCGACCAGCACGCCCAACACCTTGAGGCTCACGTCGATGCCGGTGTAGCAGAGCGCCGTGACCACGATGAGCCCGGCGAGCCACCAGAGCCAGCCGGGGAGTTGCACGCCGAGGTCGGCCATCGTGAGTTCGGCGATGCCGCCGATCAAGGCCCAGATGCCGCAGACCAGGCCGATGTAGCCGAGCACCGCGACACCCGCGAGCGCCCCGCCGAACCGGGAGCCGAGCCCCTTGGCGATGAAGGCGACGAACCCCGCCGCGTTCTTCACGTGCCGGCTCATCGCTACGAAGCCGACGCTGAAGATGGCGAACAGGGCGCCGACGATCAGGTACATCATCGGCGTGGTCACGCCGACCGCGGCGAACATGACGGGGGATCCGCCGATGACGCTGCCGAGCGGCGCGACCGCGGCGACCACGAGGAAGACGATCGCGATAACGCCGAGCCGCCCGCGCCGAAGCTCGCCTGCTGCGGGTGCCCGCCCGCTGGTGTCCTGCGGCGTTTCCGCCGCGTACTCTGTCTTCGAGTTCATACTGCCGCTCCATCGCGTCGTGCCCCGACAGCACCGTCGGGGGCTCCCTCGGCCCCTCCAAATCGGTGAGGTCGTCCGCCGGCCTGGGCCGGCGCTGCCAACGAGACTAGACTTCGGCCCGACTGCCTTGTACTGTTCCGGTCACAAGCCCGGAATCGTATTCTGTGCCCGAGCGCAACTCACGGCCGGGTGAGCACTCGATCGCCGAGCAGGCGAGTCAAGAGCAGCGCCGATTGCAGGTTCAGCCGCACGTCGTCGATGCGGTGGCCGATGAGCTGCTCGGCCTGTTTCACGCGGTAGGTCACCGTGTTTCTCGCGACGAACTGCGCGCTCGCGACCGCGGCGATACTGCGCTCGTTCTCGAGATAGAGCCAGAGCGTCGTCCGCAGGTTTTCCATTCTCTCGTCGTCGATCGCCAGTTTGCCGAGCTGCCGCTGCACGAAGTACCGCGCGTTCTCGATATCCGCAGCCAAGAGCGTGGCGAGCTCGACGTCGGCGTGGCGGAGCGTGCGCGGCGTCTCGGGGGCGGAGAGGCGAAGGAGATGCTCGACGCTCTTCGCCTCGCGGTGGGCGCGCCGGAACCCGTCCTCTCCAACGTGAACTTGACTCACCGCGATGAAGACTCCCGGTGGTTGAGCGAACGGTGGCGGGGCGTCCGCCGGGGTGCGATCGGGTAGAGCGCCCCAGCCCCAGGCGGCGCCGATGCCGACGGAGAGCGCGATCATGCTGGTCGCGCCGAGCGCCTTCAATTCATCGGTAGCCGCCTTCACCAGCTTTTCCGCATCGTCGTAGCTGACGGATTCGGACCAGGCGACGAGCGCGACGTGGCGAGCGGTGGGGTCGTAGTGCAGCACCTCCTGGATCGACCGGGCGCTGACCGGGCGTCCGGAGAGCAGGGAGTTCACGATGCCGAGCTGCTCCGCGGACTGCGACGCCCGCCATCGCGCTCGCTCTTGCGCGTAGACCTCGCTCATCAGCGTCGAGAAGTGCTCGAGCGTGCCGAAGAAGAGGTTCGAGAGCCGCTGAGTCTCATCGGCTCGGAGTTCCGGCTCTTCGATGAGTTCGTTCGCGCCGCGGATGAAGGCGCTCGCCGAGACGGCACCGCCGATTCGGATGCTCTCGAGCAGCATGGTCAGACCGAGGCCGCGGCGCACGAAGTCGCGGGCGACGTCGGCAGCCTCGTCGGTGAGGGGGCCGACGTCATCGCCGGCAGCCAGGCGCATCTCGCGCAGCACTTCGGCGCGCATCCCGCGCATGAACACGGGCGAGAGCGTCGCCTCGGCAGCCAGCCCTGGCATTGACGTGTAGATCGTACTCAAGACCTCCTCCGAGACCTCGATGCTCCAGCCGAGACCGTCGACGCCGAATCGCTCGTAGATCGAGAGCCCGTCTTCGGACAGCGAGGTGGTATCGACGAAGGTCGGCGATTGCGGGTGAAGCCCCGACATCCACTCCATGGATCCACCTCATACGCTCGCGACGACTGCTTCACCGGTGCGTCATCGAACCGGCCCGATCCGGCGAATATCAGTCATGCTATATGACGGGAGCGGCCCACGCGCGAGTGGCCGCAACCCAATGGTGGGTGAGTCCTCTTGGGTTGCGAATCAGGATTCGTGAGGATCGGCGGCGAGCTCTTGAACACGGCGGGCGCCGATGCTCTAATGTCGCCATGTCTGTTCTCTATCGTGCCCCCGACGGCACCGCGTTTTCGACCCCGGAAGAGCTCGACGAGCAGTACGACCTCGTCGCCTCTCTGCCGCAGTACTCCGAGCACGGCGACTTCGACCGTTATATGGAGGAGTGGGCCGCACGCTCCGAGGCCGCGCGCGGGCGTATGCGATCCGAGCTCGGGATCCCCTACGGTGCGACACGAGCCGAGACGCTCGACGTCTTTCCCGGTGAACCGGGCGGGCCGATCGTCGTCTTCGTGCACGGCGGCACCTGGATGGCTCTGACGAGCCTCGAACACAGCTTCGTGGCCGAGGGGCTTGTCGCGAACGGTGCGACGGTGGTCGTGCCGAGCTACGCCCTGTGCCCCGACGTCACCATCGATGAGATCGTGAGGCAGACGCGGGCGGCGGTCGCATGGACGTACCGCAATGCGGCCGCCTACGGCGCCGACCCGGCACGGATCGCCGTCATCGGCCACTCCGCCGGCGGGCATCTCGTCGGTCGATTGCTCGAAACCGAGTGGGAGAAGGAGTACGGTCTGCCCTCGTCGGTGATCAGCGGAGCCTGCGCCGTGAGCGGCATGTTCGACCTCCGGCCGATCGTCTTCACCGCCGATCAGTCGATCCTCAGATTCTCTGCCGAAGAGGTGCTGCGCAACAGCACGATCCTCAATCTCCCCCTCGAGGCGCCGCACCTGCTGCTCACGGCTGGCGAGAAGCAACCGCGCGAGTACCACCGCCAGTCGACCGACTTTCTTCAGGCGTGGCAGGGCGTCGGCCTGTCGGGCGAGTACTGGGAGCGCGCGGGCGTGAACCATTTCGACGAACTCGACGATCTCGTCGACCCGGACTCCGAGCTGACCCGTCGCGTGCTTGCGCTCGCAGACGGCACGGTCGCGACGTCCTGAGCCGGCACTGCGTCCTGAGCAGGCACTGCGCCACGGGCAGGCACTGCGTCTCGAACCGGCACTGCGTCTCGAGAACGCACTGCGCGGCCCCGGATCCAGGGATCCGAGGCCGCTGGCGCACCGTCTACTGCTCGAAAGACGGTTCGATCAGGTCGTAGAAGGCCCAGTACGCGTCATCCGCGGCGCGGCCGGCCAACTGGCGGCCGACCTCCTGATGCACCGGCGGGCTGCACACCAGGTGCGTGATGCCGGTGTAGGTGTCGCGGAAGTAGCGCTGGAGATCGCACTCGCGGATCAGAGCCGTGCCCGTCCAGGTCGCGATCTCATTGGCGATGTACTGCGCCGTGCGGTTCGTGGCGATGGTGCCGAGCTGGAGCAGCGAGACCTGTTCGGTGCTCAGCTTCTCGCCGGCGTCGACGGTGCGTTCGGCGTCGCTCCAGACATCGAGCAGAAAGAGGCGTGCGCCCCGGTAGCGGGCCTCCATATCGGCGTAGGCCATGTAGAACGCGTCGGTCGAAGTGGCGACGTGCGGGCGCGTGGCCTTGGCCTTCCCGAGTTTGCGGATCTCTTCGAGCAGACGCTTGCACACCCCCAGGGCCCACCCGGCGTGCTGCATGCTGGCCAGGTAGGCGAGCTCGATCTGGAAGACCGCGCCGCCTCGCCGCTGCACCGGGTTGATCGGGTCGTAGGTGTGCGTGTCGGCGACGAATACCTCGTCGATACGGTAATCGTGCGACCCTGTGGCTCGGAGCCCGAGTACGTCCCAGTTTGGGATATGCGTGGCTCGGTCCGCGGGGAGGGTCGCCATGAGGAACTTGCCGTCGTCGCCGAGAATGCCGGTGTGCAGATGCGTGGAAACCGGCGATCCCGAGTTGAACTGCCAATCACCCGAAATGATGTAGCCGCCCTCGACTCGCCGAGCAACCCCCGGCTTGGTGCCCTGGCCGGAGAAGAGCGCGCAGCGGCCATCGCCGAAGTACTCCTCTATCGCGACGTCATCGACGTAGGCGGCGACGAGCGCGGACACGTCGACCACGCCGAGGAACGTCCACGCCGTGCCGGAGTCGTGCCAGGCGAGCGCCTCCATGAGCCGGATCTGCTGGGTCGGGGTGAACTCGTAGCCACCCACCTCGCGCGGCATCATGGCGCGGAAGATGTCGATCTCGTGGAGTGCCGAGATCACTTCGTCCGTGGGTCGGCCGAGTTTCTCCGACTGCGGGCCGTCGCGGCGGATGAGTTCGGCCTTCTCGGCGAGCCGGGCCATCAGGGCATCGAACTCGGGGCTGATGCGTAGGCCCGTCGCCTCCTGCCGGTGGTTCTCGAGTACGGACGACGCGGCTTCTGTGGACATGGGAGTCTCCTCTACGAGCACGGTGAGCAGGGCCGTCCGCGCCTTCGCGAACCGTCACCCCGTCGCGGCGATGAACCCGTCGCGATATTCGAAGCCTAGGTTGCGGCGTGCGGTGCTTGAACTGTCTCAGGGCCAGCAGATGTCCCGTTTTACTAGGCTCCGACCCAGGCGGTTTTCGGACGAGCTCGCGGGAGAGGGATCAGGCGGTCGAGGCGGCCGGTATCAGCGACTCGGTAAACGCGATGCCGATGTGGACTGCGCGCGCCCCGCGACGGCCCACCCGACGAACGCGGCGAGGGTGAGCAGGTACACGGTACCCAGTATCGAGTACACGACGGGCGGGGAGATCGAGGGCGAGGGCGCATCCCAGAGCGCGTGCAGCAGCATGGGCAGCAGCAGGCCGAGCACCGCAACGCCCCAGCGCGGCGCGAGCCCGGCGCTCCGGCGCCCCAGCACGTAGGCCAGCGAGGCCCCGGCGATCCCGGTCCACAGCGCGTGCAGGCCGAAGCCGATGCCCAGTCGAACGAGCGCGAGCTGCAGGGTGCCGGCCAGATCGGTCGAGCTGAAGAGGAAGGCGAGGTTCTCGGAGACCTCGAAGCCGGCGCCGACGAGGAAGCCGAGCACCAGGCCGCCGCGCACCGTCAGGCCGCGCGGCGCGGCGAGACCGAGCACCCCGAGCACGCCGATGAAGCGCAGCAGGTCCTCGTCGACCGGGGCCGCGATGGCCGCGGCGAACGCGTGCAGGCCGAGCCCGTTCAGCACGCGGAAGTGCAGGGTGTTGGCGAAGGCGGCGATCACCGGCACGACCGTGAGCCCCCAGGCGAGCGCGGCGATGCGCAGTGACGTTGGTTCTGGATGCCGCCCGCCGAGCACTCGCGCGCCGAGCACTCGTGCGACGATCCAGAAGGCCACGAGCTCGGCAGCCGCGACGAGCAGCGACACCGTGAGCACGACGCCGGCGGGCTCCTGCTGCATGAGATCGCGCACCTGCAGTGGCGCGCACACCAGGATGCCCGTTGCCAGCACCCAGAAGACGGGCTGCCGCGGCTGCCAGGCCGCAGGCGCGCGGCTCATTCGAGCACCTCGATGCTCGCGATGGTCTCGATGAGCGCGTGCTCCGTGCGATCCCGCTCGGCCTCGTCACCGGCGCTGAAGGTGCCGAGCACGGCGACGCACTCGGCCGGGCTGCGATGCGTGCAGGCCACCACCGCGATCACGGGGTTGTCGCCCGCGGCGAGGTCGTACTCCAGCGCCGAGATCGCGAGCTGCGAGTGCGTGAGCCGGCTGCCGGCGGGCAGCGTCGCAGCGCCGACCGGCACACCCGTGCGCAGGAGGGCATCCGGGTCGTCGACGTCGGTGTGCAGGGTGACGCCGACGGTGTCGCGCCCGTCCGGCGTGGTGAAGAGGCCGCTGTCGCGCCCGCCCACCCAGACCCAGCCCGCCGGAGCGATGAACGCGGCTCGCGCCGTGCCGCGCGAACCCGTCTCGGCGAGCCGCACCCGCTCGAACACGCCGACGCGGTCGTTCGGCAGATCGGGCAGCGCCGCATCGAGTGCCAGGGGCGCCGCGACGAGCGCGGCCAGCAGGCCGACCATGAGCCCGGCCGCCGCCCAGCGGGGGCGCGCCGGCGCGGTGCGCGGGGCCGGATCAGTCACGCCGCGTCCACGTGGCGAGCCCGAAATCGTCGAACGACGAGAGCTTAAGAGTGCTCGCCTTCGTCGCGTCGCCACCGTCGAACCCGAACGTCGCGGACGCGACGGATCCCCACGGTGCACTCTCGCTGCTCGGTTCGTAGGCGAAGACCGCCCCGTTCCACGGCTCAAGGGCGAGCTCGGTGCCGAGCCCGGCGCCGAGCCTGGCCACGGGCCCCGCCTCGGTCTCCTCGACCCGGAGCTCCCCGAAGTAGGCGTTGTCGTACGTGCCAACGAGCGCGGCGGCCGCGGGCGGGGCGTCGGCGTTGCCCGGCCGGGTCTCACCGACGAGATCGCCGGTCGGCACGGTGTACCCGGCGAAGAAGCCCGCCGCGTCGCTCACCCAGTCGCGCGCGCTCGCGCCGTACTGGACTTCGTCCAGGAACGTGGCGGTCACAGCCTCGGGCAGCCCGACGGGTGCGCCGTTCGTGAGCACGACGATGCCGAGGTCGAGCGACGGCACGACCTGGAAGTTGGTGGCCGCGCCGAGGACGAACGCGCCCGAGTGCGAGATCGCCATCCGCCCGCCGACCTGCGGCGAGGCGTTGAAGCCGAAGCCGTAGTGCGACGGGCGGCCGTCGAGGCCGGGCCCGGTGCCCGAGACGACCTGCGGGGTCATCGCCTGCGCGAGCGCCGCCTGGTCGACGAGTTGCGCGCCGTCGAACTCCCCGCCGGCGAGGAGGAGCCGCAGCCACTTCGCAAGATCGTTCACCGAGGATGAGACGCCGCCGGCCGGCGCCTCCGGGTCGGGATCGCGGTCGTACTTCGCCACGAATGCGCCGTCTTCGAACGCGTGGAGCACGGCACGGTCGGCGCGGCCGAGGTAGTCGTCGTGCAGGGTCGAGGTCGAGGTCATGCCGAGCGGCTCGAACACCAGCTCGCTCATGAGCTGCTGCCAGGATTCACCGCGCGACGCGGCGACCGCCTCGGCGCCGACCGTGAGCCCGAAGTTCGAGTAGTGGTAGCTCGACCGGAAGGTGTCGAGGGGCTGCAACCGAAGCCGTTCGAGGATGGTCGCACGGTCGAAGCCGAGGTCTTCGAGGTCGTCCCCGGCGCCGGTCCCCAGCCCCGTGCGGTGGCTGAAGGCGTCGCCGACGGTCGCGTTCTCGGTGACGAGCGCATCCGAGAACGCGAAGTTGGGAAGCAGCTCGTGGATCGGGGTATCCCAGCCGAGCGCTCCGTCGCTTCGCCCGATGGCCGCGGCCACCCCGGTCGCCGAGAGCGGCTTCGAGACCGAGGCCACCTGGAACACCGTGTCGGCTGTCACCGGGTCGGATCCGCCCGCCTCCCGCACGCCGTAGCCCTCCGCGAACACCACGCGATCACCGTGCACCACGGCGATCGCCATACCCGGCACCCCCGACCGCTCGAGCGCGGCCTTCGCCATCGCCGGGAGCGACGCGACCGCGCGGTCGATGAGCTCATCCGGCTCGCCGGGCAGCGCGATCGCATCCTGATTCGGAACGTCGCCGGTGACGATGGCGATGGTGGAGTCGCTTGCCGGGGAGGCCGCGGGAGCGCAGCCCGAAAGCGGCAGTGCGAGCACGGCCGCGCCCGCGGTGACGAGTGCGAAGAAGGTGCGGTGGCGACTGCGGTGGCGAGTGCGGGGCGAATGGGCGTGCATGGGGGATCCTCTCTCGCGCCTCATCGTACGACGCGATCACCCGGTTCTGCTCGGTCGCGACGGATGCCTATTTGTGCAAGAATATCGTAATTGCTACACGTGCATAAACGCTACGATTGATCAACGAAGATGCGGAAAGGGGGTGGCGCATGCCGGCTTCCGACATGCCAGAGGCATCCGAGCCGCCCGAAACGCCCCGGCCCGAGTCCCGGCATACGCGGCGGAAGGCGCGCACGCGCGTGCGTATCACCGAGGCAGCGAACCGGCTCTTCACCGAGAAGGGCTACCTCGAGACGTCGGTCGAAGACATCTCGGAAGAGGCCGATGTGGCGGTGCGCACCATCTATACGCATTTCCCGTCGAAGGCGGCGATCCTGCTCGACCACTTCGATCGCTGGCTCATCGCACTGGTCGACGGCATTCTCGATCGCCCCGTGGACGAGCCGCTGGTCGATGCCGTCGCGGCTTCGCTCGCCGCGATGGAGGCCGACGGGTGGGTGGATCGGTCGTACGGCGACATCGAGGGCTCGCCGCCCTCGGCGCTCGGCCTCATCACGGGCCCACCCGAGGTCGCGGGGTACATGATGCAGGCCTGGATCCAGGCGCAGGATCGCATCGTCGCCGATGCGCACGCGCGGGGAGGGTACCCGGAGGGCTCGCTGATCCCCGTCGCGCGGGGCGCTGCGCTGTTCGCCGCCTGCATGGGGCCGATCTTCGCCGCGCAGCTCTCGCTCTCCGGGCCGTCGCTGCCGCCGAACGCGACGGCGAACAGTCTGATCGTTGATTTTCTTGGTCGGCTGACCCGCGGAAATCTCTAAGAAAAAAAATATTGCGCATGTAATGCACGTCGTGCAATACTGCTTCTGTTGTACTAATGGATGCCGTCGTGATCGATCGACGGCAGCTGCGAACGGAAGAGGATGCAGCGATGAATGCGGAACCCAGGATCAGCCGGCGGGCACGGTGGCTGAGCGCCATGGCCCTCGTAAGCGTGTGCGCGCTCGGTATTGTCGGGTGCACGACCGACACCGCCGAGCTCGCGAAGAAGGCGGCCGGAGACGACCCGCTCGTGCAGACGGAGACGCAGCAAGCGGATCCCGACGAGCCCGCTGCGTCCGGCACGGACGCCGACACTGCCGCCGACGCATCGAGCGAGATGCCCGATGACCTCGAAGACACGGTCGACCCGATCGACGAGGAGGCCGGCAAGGCGTCCGACGCGAAGCCGAGCAAGGTGAAGGCCGGTGCGGCGCATGAGGACACGAGCCGCCTCCGTATCCATCTGCAGATCTTGAGCATGGAATCGGACGTCACGTTCCGCGGCGAGACGTACAAGAACCCCGATACGAACGGCCAGAGCAAGGAATGCGTCGACCCGAAGACGCAGAAGTCGCTCGGCATACCGAAGAGGGTCGACAAGGTGGTGAAGGGCGTCGTGAGCCACGTCTGCATGGAGAGTGCCGGCATGCCCTCACTCGAGCTCACGTACAATATCCCGGGCACGACCGATCTGTTCTGGATCTACACGACCGTTCCCGCTATCGGGCAGAACCGACTGCTCTGCTCCGTCATCGACCCCCGCACGTGGGAGACGAATATCAACTCGCCCTACTCGTGCGATGCGCAGTGGTTGCAGGACAACGGCCACGGCGACAACCCGATGCCGAAGGTGAAGCTGCGGAAGAAGCCGACGGTGAAGCTCACCGACAACGGCGAGGCGCAGGATGTGCTCAAGAAGTACTGCTCGAAGGGGCAGACCAACTGCGACTTCACCGAGGCGAAGCGCGTGATCACCCCGTCGCCGAAGTCGGAGTGGAAGGTGCTCGACACCTATAACAATTGCGGGCCCGACAAGAAGCACCCCGCCATGCACAGCTGGAAGAAGCAGAGGAAGTTCGGCTGGGAGAACTCGGTCGGCCTCTCCTTCTCGGTGGAGGGCGAGCTGCCCTGGGGCAAGTTTAACGCCGGCGGCGGTGCGGGCTTCGAGGCGGCCTGGGAGTTCTCGAATACGTACGAGAACACGGTGAAGCAGCCGGTTCCGTGGGGCTACGCCGACATCTTCTACCTGCAGGTGAACTATCTGCGTGTCACCGGTGACATCCTCATCTCGACGAAGGACAAGAACTACGAGCTCAAGAACGTGACGTACCGCCTCCCCCTCGCCGAGGCGTGGAAGGACGAGCGCGGCCAGATCGTGCCGATGTCGTCGAAGTACGCGGTCGGCGTGAAGATCACCTGCCCGGCGACCTCGTTCGTCGGCAGCACGGGCACCAAGATGTTGGACGGCACGCGGACCCCCGCCGCCGACAAGATCTGACCCGCGGCGAATGAAACGTGAATGAGGAGAACGACATGAATACGGATACCGAAACCCGGATCTTCCGGCGCCGCAACGCGCGCCTGCTGGCCGGCGTCGCGATGGCCGCGGCGCTCGCGCTCGGCGCGAGCGGTTGCTCGGTCGACGCGATGGATCAGGCGCAGAAGAGCCTCGGCGACGACGGTACGGCGGTCGATAGCGATATGCCGAGCCTGGCCGACAAGTACACGCCGATGGACGAGCTCGTGCTCACCGACGGCGTCGACGACCTCGAGGCCGGCCTGAACGCCGCGCAGAAGCTCGCGTTCGCGGCGAGCGCGAGCAGCCGAGAGACGTCGAGCAACCGCCGCATCCACCTCACGATCCTGAGCCCGCAGGTCGACCTGGTGCGCGCCGGTGAGACTTATCACGGGAAGCAGCGCACGTGCGTCGGGCTCGAACGGATCCCGAACAGCGTCGCGAAGATCCCAGCCGGGGGTACCGGCGAATCCTGCTTCGACTCCGCGGCGTTGACGGATATCTCGCAGGAGCTCACCTACCGGCTGCCGGGAACGAACCAGCTCTTCTGGATTTACGTGAAGGTCCCGGTCGTGGGCGACCCGGTGCTGCAGTGCAACATCTTCGACCCCGCCACCTGGAAGCCGGTGGAGCCGAAGCGCACGGCCTACACCTGCGACCTGCAGTGGATGCAGATGGGCTACAACGTGAACCCGATGCCCCGCGTGCGTGTGACCAAGAAGGACACCATCGTGGTGACCGATCCCGCTGAGGCGAAGAAGCTGCTCGAGGAGAACTGCGGCAAGATGCGCCCCGAGTGCGACTACTCGTCGACACGGCAGCGTGTGGTGAGCCCGCCGGCCGCCGAGTGGACGCTGCTCGACACCTACACCAACTGCGGCCCCGACCAGCACGAGGGCGCGGAGCACTCCTGGGCGCAGGAGAAGGAGTTCTCGGGCACGTACACCGTCTCGGCCGAGGGATCATTCGGCTACGGCAACCCCGCCCATGACAAGGTCGTGGCAAAGCTCAAGGCGGAGTACAAGCACATCTGGAGCGTCACGAACGTCTACCTGGCCGAGGTCGAGCAGCCCGTGCCCTACGGCACGACGAACCTCTTCTACGCGCAGCTCTCCTACCTCGAGCTCACGGGCGACTTCACGATCATCACGAAGGATCACGTCTACATCCTGAAGGACTCGCTCTACAAGCTCCCGCTCAGCGAGGAATGGAAGGACGAGGACGGCAACGTGATCAAGCCGATGGAGAAGCACTCGCTGGGCGCGAGCGCCGACTGCAGCGCGATCTCTGGCGGCAACGACAAGGATCACGGTCCGAAGCTGAAGCGCTCGGTGCAGAAGCAGCTCGACGCCGGAATCATCCCGTCTGCCGATGTGCTGCTCGCCGCCGGTGCGACACTGACCTCGGGGGAGTAGTCGAAACATGTCGAAGCAACTCTCCGGCGTGCGCGGCGCGGGGCGCGTCTTGAGGATCGGCGCCGCGGCCTTCGCGGCGGCGCTGATGCTCGGGCTTGCGGCCTGCAGCCCCGACGTCGCGATGCAAGCGCAGAAGTCGGTGGGGGAGGATCCCGCGGGTTCCGGTGCCGCACAACCGGAACTCGCGGGGGTCATCGACCCCTATGCCTCCCTGCCCATGCTCGAGGACCCGGCCGAGGGCGGCGCGGCGATGCCGCGCGCCGGAGCGAATCCCGAGACCTCCCGGCTGCCGCGCATCCATCTCACGATCCTGAGCCCCGACGTACCCATCACGCGCGCCGGCGAGACGCGCAAGGGGTACATCGGGCCGTGCGTCAACCCGAAGAACGACCGGCCGCTCGGATTGCCGCTCAGCCCGGATGCCGTGGCCGCCGGCGGAACCGCCGAATCGTGCCTGCAGTCGCGGGGGAACGAGCCGGTCTCGCAAGAGCTCACGTTCAAACTGCCGGAAACCGGGGATCTGTTCTGGGTCTACTCCCGTGTCACCCCGATCCTCGGGGGGAACAACGACCTGCAGTGCGCGATCTTCGATCCGAAGACGTGGAAGCCGGTGAAACGATCGCAGTACGCGTGCGATCTGCAGTGGATGCAGATGGGCAATCATCTGAACCCCGTACCCCGCGTGCGGCTGACCAAGAAGCCCACGAAGATCGTGACCGATCCGGGCGAGGGGCAACGGCTCATCGAGCAGTACTGCGGTGCGAACAAGCCCGAGTGCACCTACACGGTGAAGCGGCAGGATGTGGTGCAGACGCCCGAGTCGGAGTGGACGGTGATCGACGTCTACAACAACTGCGGCCCCGACAAGAAGGAGCCGGCGATGCACAGCTACTCGAGGTCGAGGGCGTTCACGGTGAAGGACTCCTTCGGTGTCGCGGCCTCGGGCGAGTTCAACCTCAAGATCATCATCATCAAGCTCGAGGCGAAGTACGAGCACGCCTGGACGAACTCGAACGTCGTCACCTTCGGCGTCAAGAACCCGGTGCCGTGGGGCTGGGCCGACATCATCTACGCGCAGCCCGCGTACCTGGAGGTCGACGGCGACTTCACCATCCTGACGGATGCCGGCACGACGATCGTGCGGGGCGCGAACTTCAAGCTGCCGCTCGACCCAGATTGGGGCGACGAACTGGGCGGCAATCGCTACCCGGCGGTGGCGCAGCACTCGCGCGGCGTGAAGATCAACTGCCCGGTCGAGCCGACGCAGGGGAGCTCGGGCACGAAGATGATCGACGGCTCGAAGGCGCCCTCCGCCGACACGCTGAAGTCGTGAGGCGGTGCCCCGCGAGGTCGCGCGATCGCGGCCTCGCGGGGGGTCGGGGCATCGCGGGATCGGGGCACCGGTGCCCGGGCCCCGGGACGCGAGCCCCGGTACGGGTCAGAGCTCGCCGCTCGTGATCTCTTCGAGCACGCCGAGTCCGAGGGTGTGGCCGGTCGCTCCGCGGGGCAGCGTGATACCCCGCTCGCGGCTGGCCGCCGCCGAGAGCGATCCGATCCACGCCGCGAAGATCGCGACGGCGCGGGCGTGCGGCTCGAGGGAGCCGTCGGGGTAGTCGCCGCGCTCGAAAGTGTCGCGGGTGATCCGATCCATCTCGTGCATCCAGCGCTGCAGGATGTGCCCCGCTACATCCGGGGCGCCGGAGAAGAGCTGCGAAACGGTGGGGTGCACGATCGTGTCGTCGTTCTCGGCGTGCGGCTCGCGACCGGTGGCCTCGAGCCGTTCGAGCGCCGCGCGCACGGTCTCGATCACCGGCTCGTCGACGGGGCGGCTGAGCACGTACTCGACGAACGCGTCGACCCAGCTGTCGAATGCGGCGAGCATGATGGCGGCCTTCGACGAGAAGTGCATGTAGATGGTGCGCACGGCCACATCGGCGGCCTCGGAGATGTCTTCGATCGAGGTCTCCGCGTATCCGCGCTCGCCGAAGAGCCGATCGGCTGCGACGAGGATCTTGGCTCGCGTCGCCGCCTTACGCCGCTCTTGCCGGCCGACCGGCTGAGCGCTCGTGGTAGCGGTCATACCTCCAGCTTATGCCTTTTATTGAAAAGTGCATATTTGCACAACGTGCAATAGTGGCATGTGAGTAGTGAGAATCGGTATAGTTTGGAGTCCGGGAGAGTCGAGACGCGCGCGCTCGGAACCGCGCAATCCGGGAGGCAACGCCATGAAACGTACGACGGGTCTTCTTGCGGCATTCGCGGTGCCGCTTCTCGCACTCTCCGGCTGCGCGGCGCCCGATCCTCTCCCGACCATCGACCCCGGCTCGAGCGGGGAGCTGCGCGCGCAGAATGTCTCGATGCGTGCGGTTGCGCCGGCCGACGCCGAAGCGCTCGACGCGGTCGTGACCGCGACGGCCGCGCTCGGACTCATCGCGCTCGATGCGGCACCGCGAGACGGCAATGCCGTGGTGTCGCCCGCGAGCCTCGCGACCGCGCTCGCCATGCTGACCGAGGGTGCGAAGGGGCGGACGCTGGACGACCTCGAAGCCGCGCTCGGCGCCTCGGGAGAGCGCAGGCGCGACGCCTTCGCGGCGCTGCAGGGCTCGGTGCGCGAGCTCGACGGGGATCCGGCTGAAGCCGCAGGAGACGAGCTGCCCGCGAAGCCGATCCTCCATCTCGCGAACAATCTCGTGGTCGACACCGGCTTCGGGGTGCTCCAGAGCTATGTCGATGCGCTGGCGGACGGCTTCGATGCCGGCATGCAGCAGGTCGACCTGAGCGGTGACGCCGGAAAGCAGGTGCTCGACGCGTGGGTGTACGAGCACACGGGCGGGTTGATCGAGCACTCGGCCATCGAGCCGAGCGACGATTTGCGGCTCGTGCTGCAGAACGCCACGCTGTTCGCGGCCAGGTGGCAGTCACCGTTCGACGGGAATCTCACCTACGCATCGCCCTTCACGCTCGCCGATGGCAGCAGCGTCGAGGTCGAGACGATGCACATGGGCGAGGGGCAGTTCGCCTACGCCACCCTCGATAACGGTTGGGTCGGGGTGCGGCTGCCGTATCAAGACGGTGCGCACGCCGACCTGCTCCTGCCTCCGGCCGGCACTGACCCGGCCACCGCCACCCCCGAGCTGCTGGCGCAGGCCGCGGAACGGCTCGGGGCGGCCCAGCCGACCCTGCTCACGCTCTCGGTACCGACCATAGATATCCCGGCAGATTCGCCGCTCGACCTCATCGAGAGCGGCGTGTTCGACCGGATCGGCATCGCCTCAACCCTGTGCACCGCCGGGGCCGACTTCACGGGTATCGCGAGTGCCTCGTCGCCGCTCTGCGTCGGCCAGGCGCAGCAGCAGGCGGTGCTTCGAGTCGCTGAGGAGGGGACCGTCGCCGCCGCAGTCACCGAGATCGGCGTAGTCTTCGAGAGCGCGATGCCGGAGCCCACCGAGACGGTCGACTTCGACCGCCCGTTCCTCTTTACCATCAATCACGACGCCACGGACTGGCCGCTGTTCCAGGCCGCGATCCACGACCCGCGCCACTGAGCGCGGGTCAGCTGCGCTTGAGCGCGGCGAGCCGCTCGAGCGCCGTGCGGATCGTGGCCTCGTCCTTCACGAAGGTGAAGCGCACCCAGTTCGCGAGCGCCGCGGCGGTCGGGGATCCCTCGCGGCAGAACGCCGCGAGCGGGATGCAGGCGACCCCGACGTGCTCGGTGAGCCAGCTCGCGAAGGCCGCGCCGTCGGGGCGTTCGTCGGTGACGAACGGCGACGCGTCGGCGCAGACGAAGTAGGTGCCATCGGGCCGCATCGTCGTGAACCCCGCTTCGGCGAGGCCGTGGAGCAGTAGGTCGCGGCGCGTGCCGAGCGTGTCGCGGAGCGCAGCGATATCGGCGTCCCCGTCGGTCAGCGCGCGGGCGATCGCCGGCTGGAACGGCGCGCCGCCCGAGAAGGTGAGGAACTGCTTGATCGTGAGCATCGCGTCGATCGCCTCGGCCGGGCCGCTCGCCCAGCCGATCTTCCAGCCGGTCAGCGAGAACGTCTTGCCCGCCGACGAGATGGTGACCGTGCGTTCGCGCATGCCGGGGAGCGCGGCGATGGGAGTGTGCTTCGCGCCGTCGAAGGTGAGGTGCTCGTAGACCTCGTCGGTGACGACGAGTGCGCCGGTGCGCTGGGCTGCTGCTGCGATCGCTGCGAGTTCGTCACCCGTGAGCACGGTGCCGGTCGGATTGTGCGGGGTGTTGATCAGGATCAGCCGCGTCCGCGGGCCCGCCGCCTCGTCGAGCGCCGCGGTATTGAGGCGAAACCCGGACGCCCCCGGTACGAGCGGCACGGTGACGTGCGTGGCCCCCGACATCGCGATCGCCGCGGCGTGCGAATCGTAGAACGGCTCGAGCGTCAGCACCTCGTCGCCCGGCCCCGCGAGCGCGAGGATCACGGCGGTGAGTGCCTCGGTCGCCCCGGCGGTCACCAGCACCTCGGATTCGGGATCGACCTCGATACCGTAATGCCGCGCCTGGTGCGCGGCGACCGCCTCGCGCAGCGCGGCGATGCCGCGGCCCGGCGGATACTGGTTCTCGCCGCCGAGCGCGGCCCGGGCTGCGAGCTCGCGGATCCACGTCGGTCCATCTTCGTCGGGAAACCCCTGGCCGAGGTTCGCCGCGCCCGTGCGCGCCGCGAGTGCGCTCATCTCCGCGAAGATCGTGGGCCGCACCGATCCATCGGCGGCGACCAGCCCCGTCGCCCGGGCCACATCGCGCCACCGTTCGTTCATGCGCCCAGACTAGCGCCGCGCGGAGGCCCGGCGGCGGTGCTGCTGCCGAATCCCGGCTCCCACCGTGCTTCGAGCTTTGCGCAGTAGACTCGACAATCATGGACAACTGGTGGGTGAACGCGCTCTGGTCGATAACGCCGACGGTGCTGATCGGTGCACTTTTCGCCATCGTGCTGCGCTTGATCCTGCGCGCCGACCGGAATGAGCGCCGCCTCTACCGCGAGATGGAGGCCCGCGAACGCGAGCGGCTCGGACTGCCGGCCCGCGACGACTCCTGAGCCGCCGACCCGCGAGGCCGGGAATCGCCTCGTCGCGCCCCGATCCTCTCGCCGGATGTCTGCCGTGAACCGTAGACTGTGCTCATGCCCGGCCTCGCCCCCCTCGCCGCCGTCGAATTCGGCGATCGCTTCTGGGTGAGCCTGGACTGGACGTGGGCGTGGACGATCTTCGTCCTCGCGATCGACATCACGATCCGCATCACTGCGCTGTTCATCGTTCCCCGCAACCGCCGCCCGACCGCGGGCATGGCCTGGCTCATGGCCATCTTCCTGTTCCCGGTGCCCGGTCTGCTGCTGTTCCTGCTGATCGGCGGCAACCGGCTGCCGAAGCGGCGTCGCGACCGGCAGGTCGAGGCCACGCGCCAGATCGGTGAGACCGCCGATCGCGAGGAGGCGGTACTCGGAACGCCGCTCGTGCACATGCCGTCGGGCCTGCGCAATGCCGTCGTGCTGGGCCGGTCGCTCGGGGCCCAGCCGATGGTCGCGGGGAACGCGGCGAAGATCCTGATCGACTACGAGGGGTCGTTCGCCGAGATGGCCGCGGCGATTCGCGCGGCCGAGCGCTACGTGCACGTGGAGTTTTACATCCTCGTGCACGACGAGACCACGGCCGATGTGTTCGAGGCCATGCGCGAGGTGCGGGCGCGCGGCGTCGAGGTGCGGGTGCTACTGGATCACGTCTCGGCCGTGCGCAACCCTGGCGCGAAACGCACGCGGGAGACCCTCGACGCGATCGGGGCGGAGTGGGCGTACATGCTCCCGGTTCGGCCGTGGCGCGGCGAGTGGCAGCGGCCCGATCTGCGCAATCACCGCAAGCTCCTGGTCATCGACGGCACGGTCGGGTTCATGGGGTCGCAGAACCTCGTCGACTCCAGCTACAACAAGCCGTCGAACCTCCGTCGCGGGCTGCACTGGCGCGATCTGATGGTGCGCGTCGAGGGGTCGGCCGCGTTCGGGCTCGAAGCCGTATTCCTGAGCGATTGGTACGTCGAGACGGGGCAGCCGCCGTCCGTCGCGATCCCCGATGAGCTCATCGCCCGCCGGCCCGGTGAGCTCGACTGCCAGGTGCTGCCGAGCGGGCCGGGGTTCGGCGCGGAGAACAACCTGCAGGTCTTCGTCTCGCTGCTCTATACGGCCGAGCGCCGCATCAGCATCACGAGCCCGTACTTCGTTCCCGACGGCGCGATCATGCACGCGCTGCGGGCGGCCACCGCGCGCGGTGTCTACGTGGAACTGTTCGTCTCCGAGACCGGGGATCAGGCGGTCGTCTACCATGCGCAGCGCTCGTACTACGAGGAGCTGCTGCGCGCGGGCGTGCGCATCTTCATGTTCCGGCCGCCGTACATCCTGCATTCGAAGCACTTCACGATCGACGATCGCGTGGCCGTGGTGGGATCGTCGAACATGGATCAGCGATCCTTCAACCTCAACATGGAGGTGTCGATGATCGTGCACGGCGAGAGCTTTGTGCAGGAGCTCGACGAGGTCCTCGCGTATTACCACGAGAACTCGCGCGAGCTCACTGCGGAAGAGTGGGCGAAGCAGCCGCTGCGCTGGCAGTTGCTCGACGGCCTCGCCCGGCTGACCTCGGCGCTGCAGTAGGGGTTCCGCACCTCGGGTTCCCGCCCGTCGGTCACGTTTTGGCTTTCCGCCGAGTTCGTGGCACTATGCCACTACCGACCCCGACGGGAGGAATCGCAATGGCGCGTTCAACTACTTCCACATCCACTTCGGCCGACACCGAGTCGACCCCGGCGAAGGCTGCCCCGAAATCGGGCACGAGCGGCGCGAAACCCGCGAGCAGCGCGAAACCCGCGGCGAAGAAGCCTGCGGCGAAGCCGGCGGCTGCGAAGGCTGCGGAAGCGAAGAAGCCGTCGGCAGCGAAGAAGCCCGCGGCCGCGAAGGCGAGCGCGGCGAAGAAACCGGCTGCGAAGACAGCGAAGCCGGCGGCGGCGAAGACAGCGGCCGCGAAGAAGCCCGCGGCCGCGAAGGCGAGCGCTGCGAAGAAGCCGGCGGCGAAGAAGTCAGCGGAAAGCGTGAAGGCCGAGACCGCGGCTGAAGCGAAGCCGCTCTCGACGCCCACGAGCCAGTCCACAGCGAAGGGCGGCGCGACGCGCCCGCCGGCCGCGAAGGGCGGCGCGATCAAGGGCTCTGCCTCGGGGTCGGGCACGGCAGCCGAGCCCGAGTTCCTGGCGCCGACGTCGCGGCGCCGGCGGCGTCGCGCACCGAAGACCGGCCCGATCACGATCGGGCGGAGCGGCTTCACGAAGTTGAAGAACATCTCCGAGATCCGCCACTATTTCCGCACGAGCGAGGCGCCCGTCTTCTTCATCGGCGCGACCGCGTTCAACCTGCTCGGTCTCGATCGCTGGGTGCGCGGGTTCTCGTACATCGCGTACTACGACAGCTGGGACGGAGCGCATCCGCGCGTGTTCACGCCGGCGCACAAGCCGCACATTGAGTTCGAGAGCGGCGAGGAGATCAACAACTGGCTGCTCAGCAACCACGAGGTGCGCGCGCACATCGACAAGCGCACGCCCGCCGGGATGCGCCCGAAGGTCGTCATGGTGTTCTTCGACGAAGAGACGGAGCGCATCTGCGAGGAGCTCGACTACGAGCTGATCCTGCCGAGCCACGCGTTGCGTGAGCGGCTCGACTCGAAGATCGTCACGACGCAGATCGCCGATTCGGTCGGGGTGCCGAGCGTGCCGAACGTGCTCACGGAGGTCAAGGACTGGGACGAGCTGGTCAAGGTCACGGAAAAGGCGAAGCTGGGGCAGGATCTCGTGATCCAGACCGCCTATGGCGACTCGGGCAAGACGACCTACTTCGTGACGAGCGAGGCGGAGTTCGCGGCGATCGCCGACGAGGTCACGGGCGTCGAGATCAAGGTGATGAAGCGCATCAACAACCGCCCGATCGCCATCGAGGCCGTGCTCACGCGGCACGGCACCGTGGTTGGGCCGTGCATGACGGAGATCACAGGCCATCATGAGCTCACGCCCTACCGCGGCGGCTGGGCCGGCAACGAGATGTTCCCCTCGGTGCTCGACGACGACAGTCGGCACGAGGCCGTGGCGCTGGTGCGCAAGCTCGGCGACCGACTGGGCAAAGAGGGGTACCGCGGCTTCTTCGAAGTCGACGTGCTGCTCGATACCGATACGGGCGACGTCTACCTCGGGGAGCTGAACCCGCGCATCAGCGGCGCCTCCGCGATTACGAACGTCACCGCCGGCGCCTACGCGGATGTGCCGCTCTTCGCCTTCCATCTGCTCGAGTACTCGGGTATCGACTTCGAGATCGATATCGACGAGATCAACCAGCGCTGGGAGGAGCTCGCCGCCGAGGACGAGTGGAGCCACATGGTGATCAAGCACACCACGAAGACGATCGAGCGCATCGATGGGGCCCCGCGCACGGGACGATACGTGATCGGCTACGACGGCAGCCTCGTCTACAGCAATGCGAGCCTCGACTGGCACTCGCTTCGCACCGACGATGAGGCGTTCTTCCTGCGCATCTACAACGCCGGCGACTATCGCTGGAAGGGATCCGACCTCGGCATCCTGGTCACGAAGGCGCACCTCGAAGCCGAGCACGGCGGCCTCTCCCTGCACGCCAAATACCTCATCGAGGCGATTCGCGGAATGTATCGCACGACCGTGATCGACAGCGACGAGGACGCCCCGACGACGGCCGTCGTGGCCAAGGGCTGAGGCGGTCGTGGGATACTAGAAGGATGAGCTCCGAGTACGACGATTCCCTCGGGGCGGACGTGCCGGCGGTTCCGGTGACACCTGCGACGGGCGCGCTTCCGCTGGTGGCAGAAGCGTATGATGCGGCTCCGCCGACGGATGCGGTGCCCGTCGTGCCGGTGGCGCCCGCCGCCTACGATCCGGCCCCGCCCACCGGTGCGATCCCGGTTGTGCCGGTGGTGCCGGTGGTGCCCGCCGCCTACGATCCCGCTCCGCCCACCGGGGCGATCCCGGTTGCATCGCCCGCCGAGCCGGCGGGCTACGACCCCGTGCCGCCTGCCACGCCGCCGGTGCCCGACGCGGGCTACGGGCTCGATACCGTCCCGCCGCCGCTCGATCAGTGGCAGTTTGCGCCCTACCTGCGCTGGTCGATGCAGAACATCGAGACGTTCCTGCCGGTGCGCCGCATCTCGCGCGACGAGCGGGTGACCGCGTTCGGCAGCCGGCCGGCGGAACTCGGCACGCTCTCCGTGGCCCACCCGTGGGAGAACCGCGCGGCGACGTTCGCCGAGGTGATGCAGACGACGCACACAGACGGCTGGATGGTGCTGCACCGCGGTGCGCTCGTGGCGGAGGAATACGTCGGCAGCTACGGCCCGGGCGCCATGCACCTGCTCATGTCGGTGTCCAAGTCGTTGACGGCGACGACCGCCGGCCTGCTCAGCACGAGCAGGCGCCTCGATCTCGAGGCCCCAGTGACGTCGTACGTGCCGGAGCTCGTGGGCTCCGGGTACGACGGCGCGCTCGTGCGGCACCTGATCGACATGCGCACGGGCGTGCGGTTCTCGGAGGAGTACCTGAACGACGACGCCGAGGTGCGCCTGCTCGAAGAGGCCATCGGGTGGGCGCCCAAGCGCCACGCGGGGGTGCCGGGAACCCTGCTGGGCTTCCTCGCGACGCTCGGCCAGGAGGGCCCGCACGGCGGCGCCTTCGATTACAAGTCCTGCGAGACGGACGTGCTCGGCTTCGTGCTGGAGGGCGCTGCGGGCGAGCACGCCGCCGACGTGATGGCGGAGCAGCTGTGGAAGCCGATGGGAGCGGAGTTCGACGCGAACGTCGGCGTCGACAGCGCCGGGGCGGGCATGTTCGACGGCGGGGTCTCGGCCGCGATGCGCGACCTCGCACGCTTCGGTCACCTCTTCGTGAACAACGGGCTCGCGCTCGACGGCGCACCCGTGATTCCCGAGGCGTGGGTGGCCGATACCTTCAACGGCGGTCCCGATTCCCGCCAGGCGTTCAGCGCATCGCCCGAACCGACCTTCATGCCGGGAGGCATGTACCGCAACGGCTTCTGGTTCCCGGGCGAGAGCGCCGACGTGATGCTCGCCCTCGGCATCCACGGCCAGATGATCTACATGAACCGCGCGACCGGCGTGGTCGGCGTGAAACTCTCGAGCTGGCCCACGCCGCAGGACGCCGAGAAGCTCTTCTGGACGGTGCGCGCCTTCGACGCCGCATCCTGGGCGCTCGAGACCGGCGCCGCCTGAGCCGCGTTCCCGCCTTCGAGTCCGCTACTCGCGCACCTCGAGCAGATCGCCGACCGTGCACTCGAGCACGCGGCAGATCGCGGTGAGTGTGGAGAAGCGGATCGCCCGGGCTCGATCGTTCTTCAAGACCGAGAGGTTCACGAGGCTGACTCCGACCCGGTCGCTGAGCTGGGTCAGAGTCATGCCCCGCTCGGCGAGCAGCTCGTCGAGTCGGCAGTGGATCGCGTGACCGTCCTCGGGTTCTGCCGGGCTCATATCAGGCCCTCCGTCTCTCGCTGGATGCGCGCGCCGACGGTGTAGGCCGTTGCGACGATGCCGAATGCGAAGGCGAGCAGCACGAAGGGCAATGGCTCGAGCATGAGCACGGCGGAATCCTGGAAGTCGCCGTTCGAGAGCCGAGCGATGATGTCGTTCGCGACCATCCCCTCGAAGAGTGGACTGAGGCCGAAGCCGACGAGTGCGGTCATTCCTGCGGTGGTGATGAGCCGGGTATTGCTGCGGCTGAAGATGCGTCCACGCAAAGTGTTGCGGGCCAGCAGAGTGAGGCAGACGACGACGGTGGTCACGGTCGCGAAGGCAATCAGCTGCCCGAGTACAGCCGCGCCGAAGCCCGCACCGGTGAGCTCCGTCGCGGTGACCGTGCCGGTGTCGAGCTGCACCGGAAGCAGTGCCCCGCCCGGCCCGATGGGGGCTCCGACCGCGGTGTCGACAAATCCGACGGTTGCGGCGATGCCCTCCCCGCGTATCAGGTCCGAGATCCGTGCGGCAGCGGCGATCGCGCCCCAGACGATGATGACGGCCCCGACGATGATGAAGAAGATGATGCCGACGCGATCGCTCACCGAAGGCCGGTAATCGTTCGTGCTCATCAGATCAGACCTTCCTGGTCGTGCTGCAGTTTGGCACCGTAGCGGAAGATGGCTGCGAGCGCCGCGAAACCGAGGCCGGCCGCAATCGGCCAGAACGGCAGCTCGATGCGCATGCCGGGCTTCGGCCACCACGCCGAGAGCGGATCCTCGATCCCCAGCGCCTCGAGCGCGTCGTTGCCGCCCCAGGTCGCGCCGTGCCACTGCAGCACTTCTGCCGCCGCCATGCTTCCGGCGATATCGCCGAGCACCTGGGCCGCGAACCCGCCCACCGTCACCACGACGGCGGTGGCCATGGTCGCCTTCGCGACTGCCGGGGCGAACGCGCTGCCGGCGCGCAGCTGCCGGCAGGCGAGGGCGATGAGAGCGGCGATGACCCCGGGGATCAGCCACCAGAGCGCCTGGCTGATGGCCCAGCAGATGCGAGTGGGGAGGTCGAGGCCCGCGACCGTGCCGGTGACCTGGGTGAAGCCGCCGGTGTTGAGCGCGGCGCCGGTGCCCTCGAGCTCGACCCCCTCCGGGAGCTCGGGCCAGAACGTCTCGACGGGGAACGTGATGCTGGTGTCCGAGCCGGGATCGAGGATCGCGACGGCGTTGAAGACCGCGCCGATCGTGGCGAACATGGCCCAGACGATCGCGATGATCATGGTGATGCGGATCACGGGATCGCCGGTGCCGCGTACGCGCGACTGCCGGGCGGCCAGCGCGAAGGCGAGGGCGGCGGCGGCGATGAGCAGCGCGAGCGCGATGACGATGGGGAAACTGATCGCTGACACGAGGCCTCCTTGGTTATCGAATATCGGTATTATCGTTCTTCGATAAGTTTGGGACCTTTTGCTGGACCTGTCAAGACCCCGCCAGCGCAGCGTCCGGGATCTGCGCCGGGTCAGCCGAAATCGGGGGATGCGGCGTACGCTGTGCGGATCCCGAACCGGGGACGGATCCCGCACTAAGCGCGGATCCCGAACCGGGGGTGCGACGCCTGAACCGCCCGACTGCGCGGTGTCTGGGATCTGCGCAGGGTCAGCCGGAATCCGCGAGTGCAGCGTACGCAGTGCAGATCCCTGACCGCGGGTGGGCTCCAAGGGTGGTCCGCGGGTGGGCTCAGGGGGCGGACCCCGCGGGCTGATCCCCGACTCGGGTGGATCGCCGCGGATTCCCGACTGGGGTGGATCCCGCGGATCCAGCGCGAAGCCCGTCACGCCTGCGGCGAACAACGCCCCGCAATCCCGAGTCAGCCCTTAGCCTGGATGCATCAGCTGGGCCGCACGACGCGGCTACGGGAGGAAGAAGATGTTCGAGAGATTCACGGATCGCGCTCGCCGGGTTGTTGTGCTCGCCCAGGAAGAGGCGAAGATGCTGAACCACAACTACATCGGCACGGAGC
>JAGQTL010000121.1 GCA_020439035.1 Leucobacter sp.
CCGTGCCTAGTGACGGCCGCCGAGCCGTCCCCGCAGCGGCCCCGCCCCGCCCGCGCAGCACCCGCGCCCGATGCCGCCCCGCCCGCCTAGACTCGTGGCATGGCTCGAACACCGGAACGGATCTGCGTGTCGCTCCCCGGCGGCGAGGGGTACGAGGGCGCGTTCGCAGAGGTATCGGATGTCGACTTCCTCACCTGGAACCTCGACGGCCCGCCGCCGCGCGAGCGCCTCGACATCGTCGTGCCGCCCTACTGGGGCGGCGCGCGCCAACTGGAGGCGCTCGCCGGGGTCGAGGTCGGTCTCGTGCAGTGGCTCTCGATCGGCTACAACGGGGTCGCCGACCACCTGCCTGCCGGGATGCAGCTTGCGAACGCGGCGACGGTGCACGAGGCGTCGACGGCCGAGCTCGCCGTCGGGCTCGCGATCGCGGCGCAGCGCGGCCTCCCCGAGTTCGTGCGCGCGGCCGACGCCGGCCGCTGGATCGAGGTGCCGCCGTTCCCGAGCCTCGCCGACCGGCGGGTGCTGCTCATCGGATACGGCGGCGTCGGCACGGCGATCGAATCGCGGCTCAGCGGCTTCGAGGCGGCCATCGACCGCCTCGCCCGCACGGCGCGCACCGTGCGCGACGCCGCGGGCGCCGAGGTTGCCGTGCGGGGCTTCGACGAGCTGCACGCCGCGCTCGCCGAGGCCGAGATCGTCATCCTCGCCGTGCCGCTCACCGACGAAACCCGGCACCTGATCGACGCCGCCGCGCTCGCCGCAATGCCCGACGGTGCACTGCTCGTCAACGTGGCCCGCGGCCCCGTCGTCGACACGGACGCGCTCGTTTCAGAGCTGCGCTCCGGCAGGCTGCGCGCCGCGCTCGACGTCACCGATCCCGAACCGCTCCCGGCCGGGCATTCCCTCTGGCGCTGCCCCGGCCTGCTGCTCACCCCGCACGTCGGCGGCGATTCGACCGCGATGCTTCCGCGCGTGCGCGCGCTGCTTCTGCGCCAGCTCGAGCATCTTCGCCGCGGTGAGCCGTTCGAGAACGTGGTGCTCGGCGGCTGAGGGGCTCGCGTTCGAACGCTCAGCCGGTGCGCTCCGTGACCCCGGTGTCGCCCGTGAGCCACCGTAGCCAGCGCGAACCCGGGTCGCCTTCGAGCAGCAGCGCCCGCACGAGCAGCGTGAGCGGGATCGAGAGGATCGCGCCGAGCGGGCCGATGATGAGCGTCCAGAACAGCACCGAGAAGAAGCTGAGGGTGAGGCTGAGGCTCACGGCATCGCTCACGAACTTCGGCTGGATCAGCACCTGCAGCAGCACGTTCGCCACGCAGTACACGATGATGACCCCGAGCATGAGCGGCCAGCCGCCCACCACGAGCGCGAGGAGCGCGGGAGGGATGAGGCCGAGGACGAAACCGATGTTCGGCACGAAGTTCGTAACGAACGAGAGGATCGCCCAGACGAGCGGCGCCGGCACGCCCATCCACCACAGCGCGAGCCCGTCGATCGCGGCGACGAGCAGGCCGAACGCGGCGTTCACAACGTAGTAGCGCCGCACGCTGCTGTTGAACGCCGTGAAGCGCTGCATCGCGGGGGCGGCGGAGGCGCCGAACGCGGTGACCGCGCGGCCGTAGCGCGCGGCGTCGGCGGCCATGAAGATCGTGTAGGCGAAGATGAAGAAGAGCGCGGTGAGCACCATGATCAGGCTATTGCCGAGCGACGTCGCGTAGCCCAGGATTGCGGATGGCGTGAGCACCGTCGTGAGCGCATCGGAGAACTGGTAATCGATGCCGAGCGACGTGAGCCACTCGAGCACCTCGCTCGCCGTGGCCCGCAGGTCGGCGGAGTAGTTGATCACGAGTCGCGTGAACTCGGCGGCCGCGAACGCGAGCAGCAGCGCCAGCACCAGCAGGATCGCCCAGGCGAGGGCGACGACCGCGGTGGTGGCGAGCCAGCGCGGGATGCCCCGGCGCTCGAGCGGGTGGCGCAGCGGGTGGCAGATGATCACGATCACTGCGGCGAGCGCGAGGGGGCCGATGACATCGCGCGCGTAGTGGATGCCGGCGAGGGCGACGACCGCCGCGGCGATGCCGAGCAGCAGGCGCAGGGCCGGGCTCGGGCCGGTGCGGCCTTCCGGTGACGCGGAACTCGTGGATGCCATTGCATCAGCGTAACGCGGGCGGACCCCCGAGGAACGGCGAGTTCCGGGAGTGACGCGATACGGGTGCAGAATCGAGAGGGGAGCCGATTCGCGCGACGGAAGGGGATCAGGGATGCGAGCGATCGTGATGGAGCACGCCGGCGGGCCGGAGGTGCTCGAGGTGCGCGAGGCGGAGGATCCGACCCCGGGCGCGGGCGAACTGCTGGTCGGCACGGCCGCGGCCGGCGTCAACTTCATCGAGGTGTATCAGCGCAGCGGGGTGTACCCCTTGGCCTTCCCCGCGATCCCCGGAAGCGAAGGCGCGGGCACCGTGCTCGCCGTGGGGCCGGGGGTCGAGGGCTTTGCCCCCGGCGACCGCGTGGCCACCGCCGCGGCGCGCAGCGGCACGTACGCCGAGCGCTTTGCCGTGCCCGCGGCGGAGGCCGCACTCGTGCCCGCGGGTGTCGACCTCGAGACGGCCGCGGCCGTGCCCCTGCAGGGGTGCACCGCGCACTACCTGGCGACGTCGGCGGCGCAGCCCGGCCCTGGCGACACCGTGCTCGTGCACGCGGGCGCCGGCGGGGTGGGCCTGCTGCTCACCCAGCTGCTCGTCGCGCGCGGCGTGCGGGTGCTGACGACGGCATCGACGCCCGAGAAGCGCGCGCTCAGCCGAGAGGCCGGCGCCGCCGAGTCGTTCGACTACGGGGGGTTCGCGGATCGCGCCAGGGCGCTCACCGGCGGCGACGGCGTGGCGGTCGTCTACGACGGCGTGGGCCGGGATACGTTCGACGGCTCGCTCGACGCCCTGCGCGTGCGCGGCACGCTCGTGCTCTTCGGCGGGGCCAGCGGCCAGGTGCCGCCGTTCGATCTGCAGCGGTTGAACGGCAGCGGGTCGCTCTCGGTCACCCGGCCGACGCTGCAGCACTTCCTCCGCACGCCCGAGGAGCGGGCGTGGCGCTACGGCGAGCTCTTCGACGCGGTCGCCGACGGCTCGCTGCGGGTGCGGATCGGCGAGCGTTTCGCGCTGGCCGACGCGGCCGCCGCGCATCGCGCGCTCGCCGGCCGCGGCACCACAGGCAAGCTGATCCTCGTGCCCTGAGCGTGGCGTAGAATGGGAGGTCGCGCCCGGCGATCCGCTGTCGCGCGCGTTCGCCGCCCCGCGGCGGTTGCCAAGATCCCCGCTTGCCCCTTGGAGTGAAACAGAACATGGCTGAACAGAGCCGCCTCGATAAGGTCATCGCCCTCGCCCGTCACCGCGGCTTCGTCTACCAGGCCGGTGAGATCTACGGCGGCTCCCGCTCCGCGTGGGACTACGGCCCGCTGGGCACGGCGCTCAAGGAGAACATCAAGCG
>JAGQTL010000122.1:0-8518 GCA_020439035.1 Leucobacter sp.
TCATGCAGCACGAGATCGACGACCGCCTCGCGCGCGCCGTGCTCTCGGGCGAGGTGCGCGACGGGCAGACCGTGCTGGTCGATGTTGCCGAGGGTGGCGAGGCGCTGGCGCTCGAGAGCGCCGGGTCGATGCCGGCCGGCGCGACCGGCTTCGACGGCCCCGACGACGTGATCGAGGCCGAACTGCTCGACGAGTAGGAGGCCCGGCCTCCGAGCCCCGAGGCCCCCGCTGCGCGAGCGCGGGGGCCTCGTCGTCCCCGCTTCGCCGCGCGCGTACCCTTGGAGGATGAGCGATTCGGCGAGGGGCGTGCTGCTGCGCTTTGCCCCGATGATCTACGGCCCCACCGTGCTCTTCGCGATCGGCGAGGGCGCGGTGGTGCCGCTGATCCCCGTGGTCGCGAATCGGATGGGCGCCGACCTCGCGCTCTCGGGGCTCATCGCGTCGATGCTCGTGATCGGGCAGGTCTGCGGCAACCTCCCCGCCGGCTGGGTGGTCGCGCGCGCTGGCGAGCGGCTCACAATGGCGGGGGCCGGCACGCTCGCCCTGCTCGGCGTGATCGCCCTGGTCTTCGCGCCGAACCTGACGGTCTTCACGATCGCGGTATTCGTCATCGGGTTCTGCGCCGCCGCCTTCGGGCTGGCGCGGCACGCGTTCATGACGACGCGGGTGCCGTTCTCGTTCCGCGCGCGGGCTCTCTCCCTGCTCGGGGGGTCATTCCGCTTCGGCATGTTCGTCGGGCCCTTCGCGGCCGCCCTGCTGCTCGGGATCACCGGCTCCGAGTCGTCGGCCGTGTGGTGCTTCGCCGTCTGCCTGGTCGCGTGCGTGCTGCTCGTGCTGCTCGGCCCCGACCCCGAGCGCGAGCTCGCGAGCGAGGGCGCGGCGAGCGCGGCGAGCGCGGCCCGCGCTGAGTTCGCGGGCGGCGTCGAGGACACCGGCGAGGCCGTGACGGGGCGGATCGGGCTGCCCGTGGACGGGTCGAAGGCGCGGCCGGACGGCATCTTCCGCACCATGGTCACGTACCGGCGCGTGCTCTCGCGCCTCGGGGTAGCCGCCGCGCTGCTCGCCGCGGTGCGGTCGGCGCGGCAGGTCGTGCTACCGATCTGGGGGCTCTCGATCGGCCTCGACGCGCATACGATCTCGCTGGTGGTCGGGGTGGCCGGGGGCATCGACTTCGCGCTGTTCTACGCGAGCGGGCAGGTGATGGATCGCTTCGGGCGTCTGTGGGCCGCGCTCCCGGCCATGGTGCTCATGGGCGTCGGGTTCCTCGCGCTCGGCGCCACCCACGACGTGCCGAACGCCTCGATGTGGTTCGCGATGCTGGCCGCGGTGATCGGGGTGGGCAATGGCCTGTCGAGCGGCATCCTGATGACGCTCGGCGCCGATCTCGCACCGCAGCGCGAGCCGGCGGCGTTCCTCGGTTCCTGGCGAACGCTCACCGACTCGGGCGGTGCGGTCGCGCCGCTCCTGTTCTCGGGCCTCGCGGCGGTGGTGACGCTCGGCGCCGCGACCGCGGCGATCGGCGTGATCGGCCTGCTCGGCGCGCTCGGCTTCCTGCGCTGGATTCCGCGCTTCGTGCGCCGGTAGGCCGGCTTGGGAGCGCACCGGATCCCGGGACCCCGTGATCCCGGCTCAGCGCGTCACCGCGGCGTCACGAACCCGTGCGGCGGCCCCGCCCCGCCGTGGTGCGCGCACGGATGAACTCGCGCGCGGTGAGCCGGTGCGCGCTGCTGCCGTAGAGCTCCGACGTGACACCGGTGACGAGGCTGCCCGCATCGATCTCGAGCGCGCTCGCGATGCGCACCAGGGTTTCGACCGTGGGGCTCGACACCCCGCGTTCGATCTTGCCGATCGTGGTCCAGTTGACCTCGGCGAGCTCACCGAGATCTTCGAGCGAGATGCCGAGCTCCTGGCGCGTCGAGCGGATGCGTCGACCGATCTCTTGCGCGGCGGCGGAGTGGTACGTGGGCACCGATCCAGCGTGCCCGGCACGAGCAAAAAATACCAGGTCTTGAACGCATGGCGCGTTCACGCCTTGGGCGCAAACGCATTGCCTCGCGCGATCCTCGTTCGAAGCGAATAGACTGTATGCGGCTTGCGCCCCGCGAGCCCCGACCGAAGGATGCCCGCCCCCTGTGAGCCCGAATGAGCACCCCGATCGCCTGCGCATTCTGATCGGCTGCGACACCTTCGCCCCGGATGTCAACGGCGCCGCGCGCTTCAGCGAACGCCTCGCCGCGGGCCTCGTCGAGCGCGGGCACGACGTGCACATCGTCGCGCCCGCCCAGCGCTACCGCCGCTACCGCGCCGGCACCGAGACGATCGAGGGGCAGCCGATGACGGTGCACCGCCTGCCCGCCGTGCGCTGGCTGCCGCACGACTGGCTCCGGTTCGTGTGGCCGTGGCGCGCGAAGCACTACGCGCGCAAGGTGCTGAGCGCGGTACGGCCCGACGCGGTGCACATCCAGTCGCACATCGTCATCGGCCGAGGCCTCGCCCGCATCGCGAGGCAGCGCGGCATCCCGATCGTGGCGACCAACCACGTCATGGCCGAGAACATCCTCGACTTCACGGTGATGCCCCCGCTCGTCGACAAGCTCGTGCTGAAGCTGGCCTGGGACGACGCCGAGCGCACCTTCAAAATGGCGCGCGCAGTCACCACTCCCACGCGCCGAGCCGCCGAGTTCCTCGAGCGCACGGTCGACATCACTGGCGTGATCCCGATCAGCTGCGGCATTGATCGTCGCAATTACCGGCCGGATCCCATGCCCCGCGCCCAGCCGCGCATGCTCTTTGTCGGGCGCCTGACCTCCGAGAAGCGGGTCAACACCACGCTGCGCGCGCTCGCGCGCCTCGTCTCGGAAGCCGATCCGGTGCGCGGCGCCGATGGCGCGCCGCTCGACATCCAGTTCGACATCGTCGGCGGCGGCGACCAGGGCAAGCACCTCGAGCAGCTGACCCGCCAGCTCGGGCTGAGCGACCGGGTGCACTTCCTCGGCCGTGTCGACGACGAGCAGCTTATCGAGTACTACCGCCGCGCCTCGGTCTTCGTGATCGCCTCGATCGCCGAGCTGCAGTCGATCGCCACGCTCGAGGCGATGGCCTCGGGGCTGCCGGTGATCGGCGCCGACGCGATGGCGCTGCCCCACCTCGTGCACGACGGCGAGAACGGCTACCTGTTCGCGCCCGACGACGACGAGCAGCTCGCCGCCCGCATCGCCGCCGTGCTGACGGCGCCGCACGAGGAGTGGCTGCGGATGCAGCGGGCCTCGCTCGAGGGCGTCGAAGTGCACGACATCACGCGCACGCTCGACACCTTCGAGGCGCTCTACCGCGGCGAGCCGATCCCGGAGTAGCGCGTGCGACTCTTCTTCGACGCCCGCTACCTCCGCACCGACTTCCACGACGGCATCAGCCGTTTCTCGGCGGAGCTGGCACGCGCGACGGCGGCGGAGCTCGCCGGGCCGGATGCCGGCACGCGCGATACCCCCGGCGACGTCGACGTCGAGCTCACGTTCCTCATCCACGACGACGCGCAGCGCGCGCTCCTGCCGCCCGGTGTCCGCACGCTCAAGATCCACGCCCCCACCTCGTGGCGCGAGCCGTTCACCGCGTTCGTGCTCAACCGCCACCGCCCCGACGTGGTGTTCTCGCCGATGCAGACCATCGGCTCGCTCGGGCGCCGCTACCGGCTGATCCTCACGCTGCACGACACCATCTACTACCGTCACCGCACACCGCCCCGCGACCTCCCGCCGCTCGTCCGGCTGGGCTGGCGGTTCTTCCACCTCGGCTACACGCCGCAGCGGCTCGTGCTCAACCGCGCCGACACGGTCGCCACGGTGAGCGAGACGAGCAAGCGCCAGTTCGCGGCCGCGCGGCTGACGAAGCGTCCGGTCGTGGTGATCGCGAACGCGCCGCAGGATCTCGCGGCTCTGCTGCCGGGCGGGGATCGCGCACCGAGCGCGCCGCGCTCGCCGTCACGGCCCGATCTGCCGCCGCGCAGCATCGTGTACATGGGCTCGTTCATGCCCTACAAGAACGTCGAGACGCTCGTGCGCGGCATGGCGGGTCTGCCGGAGCACACCCTGCATCTGCTCAGCCGCATCGGCGAGGCCCGGCGTGCGGAGCTCTCGGCGCTCGCCCCCGCGGGGGCGCGGATCGTCTTCCACAACGGGGTGAGCGACGCCGAGTACGCGGCCCTGCTCGACGATCGCGCCGTGCTCGCGACGCTGAGCCTCGACGAGGGCTACGGCCTGCCGGTCGCGGAGGCGCTCGCGTTCGGGGTGCCGGCCGTCGTGAGCGACCTCGAGATCTTCCGCGAGGTCGCGGGGGAGGGCGCGCTGTTCGTGCCGCCCGAGGATGCCGAGGCGTTCGCCGCGGCGGTACGCTCGCTCGATGAGGCGGCGGTGCGGAGTGCGACGATCGCCGCGGGGCGTGCGCAGGCCGCGGAGTTCTCCTGGCGGCGGTCGGCTGCGCGGCTGCTCGCGACCGCGCAGAGCCTCGTCGGCTGAGGGGTCAGAACCGCCAGACGACGGTCTGGAAGCCGTCGGGCGGATCGGGCACCCAGTCGGTGGTCTTGGTCACGAGGCCGCTGCCCGTCGGCACGTTCGATTCGATGATCGTGAAGGTGCCGTCGTCGTGCTTCTCGGTGATCAGCAGCGTGTGGACGCCGAAGGCCCATGCGGTGGGGTAGTCGATGTACTCGTACTGCACGATGTCGCCGGGCTGCGCGTCGGCGATCGTGAGCCGGGTCGCGCCCTTGTAGCTGTTGACCGGGTCGCCGCTGCCGATCCAGTTCGCGCCGCCCGCGGTGACCCAGCGGTGAACCGACGAGATGCATTCGCCGGGCGCGTTCCAGCCGGTCGCCCGGCTCGTGCCGACCTCGCTCTCGGCCAGCTCGATGGCGGCGTCGACGTCGAAGTTGTGCGGGGTGTTCCCGAGTGCGCTCATGCGCGTGAGCGCGTCGAGCGTCTCGTCGCCGGCCGAGGAGGTCTGCGCGTGGAGCGACTGCGTGTTCGCCGGCGCGGCGGCCTCTTGCGCGAAGTCCTGCTCGGGGGTCGCGGCGACCGCCGGGGCCGCACCGAGCGCGAACGTGACGGTCGACACGAGTGCCACGATCAGTGGCTTCGCGGGGATCGGCACTCGGGTCTCCTGGTGGATGCTTCGGTGGAACGTGTCGATGCTAGCGCAACGAGGGGGCAGCGCGCACGCTCGAAAACGGCGCAGGTTCTATCGTATGTTACCGTTCCGTTATCTTGCAAGCGGGGGGATTCACCGCCTCGCGGTGGGCGTTGGCCCTCGATCGCTGCTGCCGAGCGCCGCGAAACGCGCGAGGAACAGCGCCTCGCCGAGTGCGATGCGGCGGATCTCCTCGGGGTCCACGCTCTCGTTGGTCGAGTGGATGCGGCTCTCGGGATCGGGCACGCCGAGCAGCACGATCTCCGCGTCGGGGTTGATCCGCGCGAGTGTGGTCGTGAGCGGGATCGATCCGCCGCCGCCGCTCGTCACGGTCGCGACGCCGTCGTAGGCGTCGGTGAGCGCGCCGCTGAGCACGCGGAACGCATCGCCCGAGGTGTCGGCGCTGAACGGCAGCCCGAGTTCGCCCGCGGTCGCCGTCACGCCCACGCCCCAGGGGGCGACGGCGTGCAGGTGGGCGATCAGGGCGTCGCGGAGCGCGGCCGCATCGGCGCCCGGCGGCACCCGCAGGTTCAGCTTGGCCGCGGCACGGGGCTGGATCGCGGCGACGGCGCCCACCACTGGCGGGGCGTCGATCCCGAGCACGGTCAGGGTCGGCCGGGCCCAGAGCTGATCCGCGATCGTGCCCGAACCGAGGCGCTCGGTGCCCGCGCGCATGCCGGCGTCGTCGCGGAACGCCTGCTCGTCGTACTGCACGCCCGGCCAGACCTGGTCGGTCGCGATGCCCGGCACGGCGAGGTCGCCGCGCTCGTCGCGCAGCGTCGCCAGCATGCGGATGAGCGCCGCCAGCGCATCGGGTGCGGCGCCGCCGAACTCGCCGGAGTGCAGCGACGCCTCAAGCGCGTCGACGGTAACGACGACGTCCACGGCGCCGCGCAGGCTCGTCGTGATGGTCGGCACGCCGTTCGCGAAGTTGCTCGCGTCTTGGATCAGCATCGCGTCGGCCAGCCGGAAGAGATCGGGGTGGGCCTCGGCGTAGCGGTCGAGGCTCGCCCGGCCCTGCTCCTCGGAGCCCTCGGCGACGAGCAGCAGGCCGACGGGATATGCGTCGGGGTCGTCGGCGACCGTGTCTCCGCGCAGTGCGCGCAGCGCGGTCAGGTGCGCGACGAGGTTGCCCTTGCAGTCGGCGGAGCCGCGGCCGTAGAGTCGGCCGTCGCGCTCGGTCAACTCGAAGGGCGGGCTGAGCCACTCGTGCTCGTCGAGGATCGGCTGCACGTCGTAGTGGCAGTAGAGCAGCACGGTGGGCGCACCTTCGGGCCCCGGCCGGTGTCCGATCACGGCGTAGCTGCCGTCGGGGGTGAGCTCGAGGTTCGCGGGGATGCCCTCGGCGCGGAACGCGGCCCGCACCCACTCGGCCGCGCGCACGCACTCCGCGGGATCCACCACCCGCTCGTCGGCGATGGAGGGGATGGCGACGAGTTCGGCCAGCTCGGCGAGCGTGCGGGGCATCAGTTCCGCGATGCGTGCGCCGAGCAGCTCGCGGTCGGCGGGAGTGTCGGTATTCGGGGTCATGGACCCATCCTCCCGCATCCCGGTACTACGCGCGCAGCCGCAGGATCGCGTCGATCAGCGCTTCGGCGGTCTCGCGCTTCGTGCCGCTCGGCTCGGCCACGACGGCGTCGTGCGCGTCGATGAGCGTGAGGGCGTTGGTCGGCCGCTCGAAGCCCGCGTCCCAGCCGACGGCGTTCACGGCGAGCAGGTCCACCCCCTTGCGGCGCCGCTTGCGGATGCCCCGCTCGAGCAGCGTCTCGCCCTCGGCGGGCATCTCGGCGGCGAAGCCGACGATGGTCTGGCCGGGCTTCCGCGCCGCCACGAGCCCGACGAGGATGTCGGCGTTCTCCACGAGCTCGAGGGTCGGCGGGGTGCCCGCTGCGGCCTCCTTCGTGAGCTTGCGCTCGGCCACGTTCGCCACCCGGTAGTCGGCGACGGCCGCGGCCATGACGAGCACGTCGGCGTCCGGCGCGAGATCCTCCATCGCCGCGCCGAGCTCGGCGGCCGACCCGACGGTGCGCACCGCGATCCCGGCCCGAGTCGCCGCGGCGAGGATCCCGGGCTCGACGTTCGCCGCGACAAGTACCGTGTCGGCGCCCCGCGCCGCCGCCGCCAGCGCGACCTCCACGCCCTGCCGGCCGCTCGAGCGATTGCCCAGGTAGCGCACGGGGTCGATCGGCTCGCGGGTACCACCGGCAGAGACGACGACGCGCAGGCCCGCGGCATCGCCCCGGGTACCCGCCGCCGGCGCCGCCTCGGCGAGGATCCGCTCGATCTCCGCGCGGATCGCCTCGGGCTCGCTCATGCGCCCCGGCCCACTGTCGTCTCCGGTCAGCTGACCGCTCTCGGGCCCGATCACGCGCACGCCGCGATCCTCGAGCGCGCGAACGTTCGCCTGCGTGGCCGCGTGCAGCCACATCTCCGTGTGCATCGCGGGCGCGACGAGCACCGGCGCCCGCGTGGCGAGCAGCGTTGTGCCCAGCAGGTCGTCGGCGAGGCCCGCCGCCATGCGCGCGAGCGTGTGCGCGGTCGCCGGGGCGACGACCACCAGATCGGCTGCCTGCCCGAGCGCGACGTGGCGCACGCTCGCCACGTCGTCGTGCACCGAGGTCGTGACGGGATGGCGACTGATCGCCTCCCAGGTGGGCAGCCCGACGAAGCGCAGTGCATCCGCGGTCGGCACGACGTGCACCTCGTGCCCGCTCTGCACGAGCAGCCGCACCAGCTGCACGCTCTTGTAGGCGGCGATGCCGCCCGTGACCCCGACAACGATGTTCATGCTCACCGATTCTCCCACTCTCGCCGGGGCCCCGATAGGGCATAGGCTCGAGACACCATGTGCACTGTCGTGATCCGCGTCTCCGAGGTCGCGGGCGAGCCGATTCGCGTGCTCGCGGTGCGAGACGAGGATCCGGCGCGCCCCTGGAACCCGCTCGGCGCCTGGTGGCCGGATCGCCCCGGCGTCATGGGCGTGCAGGATCGCCTGGCCGGCGGTGCCTGGCTCGCGGCGGCCGGCGACCGGTTCTCGGTGCTGCTGAACCGCGCGGGGGCCCCGGACCTGCCGAGCGATCGCATCGCGTCGCGCGGCGGGCTCGTGCTCGACGCGGTGAGCTCGGCGGGTGCGGGTACCGGTGCCGGTGGTGGTGCCGGTGTTGCCGGGGTCGTGACGGCCGGCGGTCGCGCGCCATCGGCCCACCCACGCACCATGGGCTTCAACCTCCTGCGCGTGGCGGAGGGTCGCGCGGAGCTGTCGTCGTGGGACGGCGCACGCATGCGGCGCTCGCCGCTGACGCCCGGCACGCACATGATCGCGCACGACGACCTCGACGAT
>JAGQTL010000122.1:8546-10435 GCA_020439035.1 Leucobacter sp.
GGTGTTCGCGGCGGCGCCAACCGACGGCCCCGCGGAGTCGTGGTGGCGGCCCTGGCTCGAGGTGCTCGAGCGCAGCACCGCCCTCCCGCCGAGTGACGATCGCGCGATCATCCGCGACAACCGCGCGCACGGCTACCCCACGCTCTCACTCCTCGCGTGCGTCGCCTCGATCACGCCGACGTCGAGCGACGTGCGCTATGCCGAACTCGCGCACGCCGGGGAGTGGTCGCACCTCGACTTCGCGGCCGGTGCTGCGTGAGTGCGGCCGAGCTGAGGCGGGAGCGGCCGGGTGCCTCGATCTGGGATCGCGACCACCTGGGCGTGACGCTCGGTGCGATCGCGCTCGTCTTCCTCGCGGCCGTCGAGGCGCTCGCGGTCACGACCGTGATGCCAGTCGTGAGCGCCGAGCTGCATGGCGAGGAGCTGTTCGCGCTCTCGCTCTCGGGGCCCCTCGCCACCGGCGTGATCGGCATGGTCGTGTCCGGTGCGTGGAGCGATCGCGGCGGGCCGCGGGCGCCGCTCTACTTCGCGATCCTGCTCTTCATGCTCGGACTCCTCGTCGCGGGCGCCGCCCCCGACATCTACACCTTCGTCGTGGGCCGACTGGTCCAGGGCCTCGGCGGCGGCGGGCAGATCGTCGCCCTCTACGTGGTGGTGGCGAGGCTGTACCCGCCCGAGCTCCACAGCCGCATGTTCGCCTCGTTCTCCGCGGCGTGGGTGGTGCCGGCGATGGTCGGGCCGTTCCTCGCCGGCGCGGTCGCCGAGTTCCTGCACTGGCGGTGGACGTTCTTCGGCGTGGCCGGGCTCACCGTGCTCGCGTTCCTGCGTATGGCGCCGAGGCTGCGCGGGGCCCCGCTGGGGCCGGTCCCCGATGCGACAGAGGGCGAGGGTGCAGGCGCGGGCGCGGATCCGACGCTGCCGACGGCCGGTGCCGCCGAACGGGCGGGCGGATCCATCACCGTGCGCCTGGTGCTCGCGACGATCGTTGCGGTGGCGGCGATCGGCGCCGGGTTCGCCGCCGAGCTTCGTCCGAGCACAGGCTGGCTGGTCGCGGCCGCTTGCGTCGTGGTGGCTGGATTCGCGATCCGCCCGCTTCTGCCGCGCGGCACCCTGCTGATCCGTCGGGGGCTCCCGAGCGTCATCCTCATGCGCGGCGTCATCGCCGGCGCGTTCTTCGGCTCCGAGACGTACGTGCCGAAGCTGATGATGGAGCGCTTCGATTTCACGCCGACTTTCGCGGGGCTCGCGCTCACCGTCGCGGGGCTCACCTGGACGGTCGCGTCGTTCACCCAGGGCCGTTACGGCGAGCGTCTGGGCAGCACCCGCATCGCCATGATCGGCATCGGTCTGATGATCGCGGGTGTGGGGGGCGTGCTCGTCTCCGCGCTCCTCGGTGTCGCACCGTGGCTCGTTGTGGTCGGCTGGGGCGTCGGTGGCGCGGGTATGGGGCTGCTCTATCCCTGGCTCAGCGTGCTCACGCTCGCCTATTCGACTCCGCAGAACAGCGGATTCAACTTGTCCGCGCTGTCGATCTCCGATTCGGCCGGCGCCGCGCTGATGATCGCGATCGTGGGGATGGCGTTCCTCACCTTCCCGATCGCGGGATCGGGATTCCCCATCGTCTACCTCTTGGCGATCGTGCTGCTGCTGTTCGGCGTCGTACCCGGCTCCCGGCTCGGCCGCGGGCGGGTTGTGGAGAGCTGAGGCGAACCTCGGCGCCAGTTCAGGGGTTCTTGATGAGCCCCCGTGCGACGCGAAGGGCCCCTGCGTGAGCAGGGGCCCTTGAGCGGAGGATGGGGGATTTGAACCCCGGCCGGCCGCTTGGGGCGAAGCATCGCTTCGCGCGGCCATGCCGCTGGCGCCGCCCTCGGCGCCAGTTCAGGGGTTCT
>JAGQTL010000123.1 GCA_020439035.1 Leucobacter sp.
ACGGCGGCTGCGAGTTCGTCGACGTGGCCGAGGAACTGGCCCGTGAGCGCGCGAAGAGCCTCTTCGGCGCCGCCTACGCCAACGTGCAGCCGCACTCCGGCGCGTCGGCGAACGCCGCCGTGCTGAGCGCCATCGCCGAGCCGGGCGACACGATCCTCGGGCTCGAGCTGGCCCACGGCGGCCACCTGACCCACGGCATGAAGCTGAACTTCTCGGGCAAGCTCTACAACGTGGTCTCGTACGGCGTCGACCCCGAAAGCTTCCTCGTCGACATGGACGTGGTGCGGCAGAAGGCGCTCGAGCACAAGCCGAAGGTCATCATCGCCGGCTGGTCGGCCTACCCGCGCACGCTCGACTTCGCGGCGTTCCGCGCGATCGCCGACGAGGTGGGGGCCACGTTGTGGGTCGACATGGCGCATTTCGCCGGCCTCGTCGCGGCCGGCCTCCATCCGAACCCCGTGCCGCACGCGCACGTCACGAGCTCGACGGTGCACAAGACCATCGGCGGCCCCCGCTCCGGCTTCATCCTGACGAACGACGCCGAGCTGAACAAGAAGCTGAACTCGAACGTCTTCCCCGGCCAGCAGGGCGGCCCGCTCATGCACGTGATCGCGGCGAAGGCGACGGCGTTCAAGCTCGCGGCGACCGACGAGTTCAAGGACCGGCAGGAGCGCACACTCCGCGGCGCCAAGCTGCTGGCCGAGGCGCTCACGAGCGATGCCTCACGCGCGGCCGGCGTCGACGTGCTCACGGGCGGCACCGACGTGCACCTGGTGCTGGCCGACCTGCGCAGCAGCGAGCTCGACGGCAAGCAGGCGGAGGATGCGCTGCACGCGGTCGGCATCACGGTCAACCGCAATGCGGTGCCGTTCGACCCGCGGCCCCCGATGGTCACGAGCGGCCTGCGCATCGGCACGCCCGCGCTCGCCACGCGCGGCTTCGGCGACGCCGAGTTCGCGCAGGTGGCCGAGATCATCGCGGCGACGCTGCAGCGGGCCGAGAGCACTGACGCGCTGCGCGCCCGCGTCACGGCCCTCGCCGAGGCATTCCCGCTCTACCCGGGCCTCGAGACCTGGTAACCGCACGCTTTCTGTGCACGCGGAACACGCGGTGGGCCCCATGATGGATGAGGCCCGCCATGTCTCCCGTGCGGGCGCGCCCACGAACGAGAGGAACAGCGGATGACCGCGCAGAAACTCGATGGCACCGCGGCCGCCGCCGCGATCAAGGCCGAGCTGACGGAACGGGTCGCCGCCCTGCGCGAACGCGGGATCGTGCCGGGCCTTGCGACGGTGCTGGTGGGGGAGGATCCCGCGTCGCAGTGGTACGTGGGCGGCAAGCACCGCGACTGCGCCGAGGTGGGCATCGCATCGATCCGGCGCGAGCTGCCCGACACGGTGACGCAGGAGGAGCTCGAGGCCGTGATCGACGAGCTGAACGCGAACCCCGAGTGCACGGGCTACATCGTGCAGTTGCCGCTGCCCAAGCACATCGACACCGATCGGATCCTCGAGCGCATCGATCCCGACAAGGACGCCGATGGCCTGCACCCCACGAACCTGGGTCGCCTCGTGCTCAACGCGAACACGCCGATCACGAGCCCGCTGCCCTGCACGCCGCGGGGGGCGATCGAGCTGGTCGAGCGCAACGGCCTGTCGTGGTCGGGCAAGCACGTGGTGGTCGTCGGCCGCGGGGTCACGGTCGGCCGCCCCATCGGGCTGCTGCTTACGCGCCGCGAGTTCAACGCGACGGTCACGCTGACGCACACGGGCACGACGGATCTCGGCGCCGAACTGCGCCGGGCCGATGTGATCGTCGCGGCGGCGGGCGTCGAGGGCATCGTGCGGGCCGAAGACGTGAAGCCCGGAGCGATCCTGCTCGACGTGGGCGTGTCGAGGCGAACCGACCCCGAGACCGGGAAGAGCCGGGTAGTGGGAGACATCGACCCCGCCGCGGCCGAGGTCGCCGGCTGGATGTCGCCGAATCCCGGCGGCGTCGGCCCGATGACGCGGGCGCTGCTGCTCAAGAACGTCGTGGAGATCGCCGAGCGGGCCTAGCTTCGGGTCAGCAGCCCCATCCGGGTGGCGACCAGGATCGCGTCGTCGCGGCCCTTCGCATCGAGCTTGCGGTAGACGGAGTTGAGGTGCTTTTTCACCGTCGCCGGTGTGACGAATAGCGCCGTCGCGCTCTCGTTGATGCTGTGGTGGTCGGCGACGGCCGCGAGTGTGCGCTGCTCCATCTCGGTCAGGCGCTCGTAGCGCTTGGTGCGAGCGGGTACCGGAACGGCATCGAGCGTCGCGTCCAGTGCGGCGACATCGGTGCCGGCCTCCGCTGCCGCGGCGGCGACGACCCGGAGTTCGGCATAGGGCAGGCCCCAGAGCGTCGATCCGAGCCCGCACTCGGCCAGCAGTGCCGACGCGCTGCTCGCGGCGGCGAACGCCTCGTCGGACTTGCCGCACTCCCAAGCCGCCACCGAGCTGAGCAGGCAGCGCTCGAGCCGCATCCATTTCGTCACCGTCGCGTCGCTGATGCCCTGCGCGAGGAGCAGGGCCTCGACAGGGCTGCCCTCGAACAGCGCGAGCCGGGCGCGCTCGATGCGCGTCTGCGAGGTGTCGGGCGGCAACTGGTCGAGCGCGTCGTGCGCCCGCGCGAAGTCGCCGATCGCCGTGCACAGCATCGCGCGGTAGCTGCCGAGGCCGACGCGCAGGCTATCGTTCGCCTGCTGCGTCCCGGCGACGGGTTCCTCACCGCGGATACCACGGGTATCGACCGTCGATCCGGAGCGCCGCGCCGCATCGATGCCGGCCTGCAGCTCGATGAGCGCGCGGCTCGCGCCGAACTCGCGGCGCCGAAACTCGGCCTGCGCGATGAGGAGCACGGGCCAGTGCTCGATCCGATCGCGCACGGGGGCGAGGCGTTCGGTGGCGGTGTCGAGGAGCCCCTGATCTCCGTTCTCATATGCGAGGTGCGCGCGGGCGACCTCTCCGCCCACCCACGAGAGCCCGGTGGCGCTCGCACCCGTCGTGGCGGTGATCGCCTCGATCTCGGCCAAGAGTTCGGCGCAACGCGGCTTGTCGCCCTCTATGAACTCGGTGAAGGCCAGCTCGTTCAGCGCGGCGAGCAGCCACCGGCGGCCGGATTCCACATCGGTGACGGTGCGTACCGAGCCGTAGGGGAACCCGTTCCACGGCGCCGCGATGAGCCGCTCGGCGTGGGCGCGCAGCCGCTCGAGGTTGCGCCGCGCTCGCCGCAGATCCCCCGCCGCGAGCGCGGTTGCCGCGATTTCGCGGTAGAAGGTGGGCAGCGAGCCGTGGTAGGGCGAGGTCGGCGCGGCCGCCGTGTCCGACGAGTAGGCGGTGTTCATGAGCGCCTCGAGGCGGGTGGCGTAGGACTGCGACTCGGCGATGCGCCCGAGCAGGCGCAGGAGGATCATGTGCTGCGCGAGATCGGCGAGGCGCACCTGATCGGGCATGACGGTGAGGGCGCGCTCGGATCCGGCGCCACCCCTGCCCGTCGCCTCGGCACGCTGCTGCAACCCGTGCTGCCAGAGGGCGATGAGGCGCTCGAGGCCCGAAGGCGGCACGGCCGGATCGGGCAGGCTGAGGAAGAGCAGTGCCGCGGTGAGCGTGGGGTGCGCGACAAGCGCCGTTTCGGGCACCGCGCGGAGCGTTCGAGCGGAGGGCGGGCCCTCGTCGGTGATGATGGTGAAGCTGCGCAGCAGCACGGACTCGGCGTGCGCGTAGTCGCCCGCGGCGCAGAAGAACCGGAAGGCGGTCAGCGGCGCGGTGTGCTCGATACGCGTGGCGCGCCCCTGCAGCAGAAGCTCGGTGCGCGAGGCGATGCTGGATCGCTTCGCGCGTGCCACCAACGCCGCTCTGACCGCGCTGTGGCAGCGGAACTCCGTGGTCTCGGGAGTTGTGACCGCGGTGAGGACGCCGAGTTCGAGCAGCTCGCGGGCCGCGTCGCGCGCCTCGATGACGCCGATGCCGATGAACTCCGCCGCGTGCTCGAGCCCGATCGCGTCGAGCTGCGCGGCGGCCAGCAGGAGGTGGCGCGCATTCTCGTCGATGAGCTCGAGGTGGTGCAGGGCGAAGCGCGCCAGGTTGTGTATCGGGTCAGTGCCGGGGTCGAGCGCGGCGCGCACGGCGGCCGGCCAGCCGGCGGCGAGCTCGAGGGCCGAGCGCAGTTGCGAGTCGGCCGGGACGCGGTGCTCGGCGGCGAGTTCCAGCGCCTCGTCGGGCGTGATCGCGAGCTCCCGCGGGCCGATCACCCGGACCGGCGCGGGCTCGGCGGCGAGCGGGCTGTCGAGGATCGTCACGCGGCGGGCGACGACGATCAGCGAGAGGTTGGGGTGGGCCAGTTCGAGCAGGGCGAGATCATTCTCGGTGCTGGTGGCCGCTTCGTAGGTGTCGATCACGAGCGTCAGGGGCTCCGGAGCGCGGTCGAGCAGCGCGCGCAGCGTGGGCACGACCGATGACGCCGAGCCTTCGCCGTCCGTCGCGCCATCTCTGGGAGCGGAGGGCGATGCCTCGCCGAGGTGCGGCGCTGCGGCGGTGAGGAGGCGACGCCAGAACGCGGATGGCGAGCCGGGCCTGCAGCTGAGCTGCACCAGCCGCGCGCCGCCGCGCGCCGCGAGGAGGGCAGCGAGGCGATCGTGCTTGTCGTAGCCGGCGGGTGCGCAGATGAGCACGAATGCTGCGGGATCCGTGCTCGCAGGGTGAAGATCAGGGTGAATATCACGCTCGTGAGGTGAATTTGCCACCGAAACCTCCTAACCTGAATACGAAGTGGAGTTCGATATGTCCGCTGCGCGATTCGCGAGTACTCTTGAGACTAGCGGGCAACGCGGCGGTGTGCGAGCCGCAGAAGGGTCCGAGAGTCGAGTTCGCACGAGAGCTTCGACTCGGGGCGAGTTTTGACGAACGGCAGGGGTTCGTCGGTTGATCTGGGGGTCATCATTTATAGGGTCAGTGTGCACGTGCGACGTCTTCTCGTCGCCGGAATGAGCGCGCTGAGCCTGGTGATCGGCCTCGGCATCCCCTACGGCGTCATTTCGCCGGCGCTCGCCGCGCCGGCAGGCGAGACGCAGGGCGCCGATGCGCCGCCCGCTTCGGGCAGCGGCGATCAGAGCGCGGCATCCGACACGGGCCAGCCGGCCGGCGGCGATCTGGCCGCGGGCGAGAGCTCGACGGGCGATGCGTCGACCGGCGGTTCGGGCGGCGGCGACGATACCGCCGGCGATAGTGCCGCAGAGGGCACCGACGCGGGCACGCCCTCGGCGGAGCCCGAGGCGGAGCAGCCGGCGAAGAGCAAGGACGAACTCCAGGCTGCGGCCACCCCGCCGATCGTCGCGTTCGCGGCGCCGAACAACAACTACTGCACGGTGCCGGGCACATACGCTCTCGACGCGGATCGCTACGTGTGGAACTTCCCCGTCACGGGCGGCACATCGACCACGACCGGGCAGTTCAGCGCTCCGGGCTCGCTCAAGGGCAGCATCAACGGTCTCGCGATCACCCCCGACGGCACCGCGGCCTATGCCGTTGGCTACCGCGAGAATTGGACGTGGTCACGGGATCGCTACGAGATCCAGCGCCTGGCGGCGAACGCCTCGACGAGCACCACGGTGATCAACAGCCCGAACCTCAACAACGTCGCGAACGACGACGCGGTGATGGTCGGTGCGATCGACCCGACCGGCACCTACTACTACTTCGGCCATTTCACCGGCACCAACCCCGCCCGTCTCGAGCTCTGGGCCGCGAACATCTCGACGAATGCCTGGATCGGGCAGGTCGCCCGGATCAACTTCGGCAACCTCTCATACACGGGTACGGAGGGCGACATCGCCTTCGATGCCGATGGTAAGCTGCTCGTGCTTTGGAACCGGGGTGGGAACAACAACACACCGAGCCGAGTATTCCGCATCGACGACCCGATCCCGACGACGCCGGGCACGGGATCGCTCGCGTCGACGCAGATGGGTACGCCGGCGCAGACGAACAACTACCCGTGGACGGGCCTTGCGCTCGACAGCAGCGGGAGCATGTGGCTCGGCCGCGCGCGCAGTGGCACACAGAGCTACCGCGAGGAGCTGGTGTTCCCGAACACGCTGCAGAACGGCGGGAATGTGACCACGGCGTTCGTGGTCAACGACCTCGCGAGCTGCGGGCCGATGCCGTGGAACGTGACGCTACGCAAGAACATCGTGAGCCGTGTGAACCCGGGGGACCAGTTCAAGCTCGACATTCGCGACGGTGACGATGCGTCGCTCGCGACGGCCACGACCATCGGCGGCATCACCGGCCTGCAGTCGGCGATCGCGGGGCCGGTGACGATCGGCTCGCCAACGGGGACGAAGATTGCCGAGGTCGGCGCCAACGGGGCGAACATCGCGGGCTACACCAGCACCTACGGCTGCGCGTGGGAGGGCGGCGGCACGTTCGTGGCCCCGGGCACGGCCCTGCCGCACAGCTTCGACACGGGGCGCACCGAGATCGAGCTGGGTGCACTGCCGAATGATCACCGCGGCGACACCCTCGTGTGCACCATCACGAACACGGCGAAGAGCGAGGTCGAGCGCGCGCCGAAGATCGTGGTCGAGAAGAAGCTGGGCAGCAACCGCTCGGCCAACAGCAACCAGTTCACCGTGTCTCTGTGGGAGCAGGGCGGCGCCTCCGCGCTCACGTCGACCACCACCACCGGCAGCGGCTCCACGGTCAATAACGGCACGACCTCGCCGCAGCCCGCCGAGGCGGGAGTCGGCTACGTGATCGCCGAAGCGGCATCCGGCACTACGAACCTGGCCAACTACACGAAGGCGTACGCGTGTGTCTGGACCGACGGTTCGGTGCTCGCATCGGGCTCGCTCACGGTCGGTGCGAGCGGCCGGGCGCAGGCGGCGCTGCCGGTCTTCGCGCCCGACGACAAGGTGAGCCAGACCCTCACCTGCACCATCACGAACACGGTGCTGACAGCGTCGACGCCGCTGTGCACGACCGGCTTCGCCTACGCGGTGAACGGCAGCGGGCAGATGCTTCAGATCAACCCGAGCGGCGTGGTCTCGAACATCGGAACGGCCTCGGGGGTCGACTTCAACAGCCTGGGCATCGGCGCGAACGGGTCGAGCGCCTACGCGGTCTACCGTGATCCCAGCAATGCCTACCAGGGGCGCGTGTACGCCTACAACATCAGCACGGGCGCATGGGCTCGCATCTCGGGTGGTGGGGGCTGGGACTTCAGCATCGGCACCGGCGCGATCGTGGCCGGTGCGGTGAGCCCGATCACGGGCACCTACTACGCGGGCGGCTTCACGACCCCCGCGGGTGACTTCATCCTGAAGTCGCTGAACGCGGACGGCACGGCGATGGTGGACAACGGGTATCTCGACCTCGATTCGTATGACAATGGCGACATCGCGTTCGACTCGATGGGCAACATGTATCTGGTTCGCGGCAAGAACGCGACGGACTTCCGTCGCACCACGATCTATCGCGTCGAAGCCGCCGATCTCGCCGCGGCGGCGGGGACCAACAATTCGATCCCCTTCACCACGGTGATGAGCGAGACGATCCTCACGGGCATGGCGAGCGGCGCGGCGGTGAACGGTACCGGCTTCAGTACCACCGGCCATCTGCTGTTGAGCACCGCCACCGCGCTCTACGACCTCGCGTTGCCGGGTACCACGACAACCTCGATCCCTCTGAGCGGACTCGGGCTCTCGGGGAGCTCCGACCTCGCGACCTGCACCTACCCGCCGACCGTCTCGCTGCGCAAGGAGCTGCCGGGCGGCCGTGTCGCCCCCGCCGACCGCTTCGGCCTCACCCTCTACAGGAACGGCACGGTGCAGAACCCGGGCACGAACAACGCCACCATCAGCGCCGGCATCATGCTCGGAAACACGACCGCCCAGAGCCCGGCATCGGGCATCCAGACGCAGATGGTCAACTCGGTCGGCGTCGTGAGCGGGCAGACCATCTCCTTCGCCGAGACCTACACGAACGGCGCCTCGGGGTCCGACTACGTGTCGGGCTACGTGTGCACGGCGAACGACGAGCCGCTGTCGCCGGCGGTCTCGGGCTCGGGCTCCGCGGGGCAGTTCACCGTGCCGACGTTCGCCAGCAGCACCGATATCGTCTGCACGTTCCGCAACACGTTCCTGCACGTGAGCAAGACGGCGAGCCCGGCGAGCGGCACGCAGATGAGCCCCGACGGCGTCATCACCTACACGCTCACGTTCGACAACACGGACGGCACCGGGGCCGCGGCCGTCACGCATCGCGACCACCTCTCCGACGTGCTCGACGACGCCTACTTCATCAACGCGGGTGGCACGCAGGTGGCGAGCCCGGTCTTCACCTACTCAAACCCGGGCGGCGGCACGGTGTCGGCGACGTGGGTGCCGGGCAGCAGCTGGGTCAACATCAGCGGCAATGTCGCGGCGGGCCAGACCAGCACGGTGACGTTCCGCGTCAAGGTCAAGCCCAACCAGACCGACGCGCTCGACCGCGAGGATGCGACGGGCGGGTACCTGCTGCGCAACTACCTGACGAAGAACTCCGTGACCACGCCCCCTACAAGCTGCGTGGTCGAACCCGGCGATGATCCGCTCTGCACCGAGCACCCGGTGAACGCGTGGAAGATCGAGAAGAGCTCGCTCCCAGCGGATATCGCGCGACTTCACGTGGGCGGCAACGTGTTCTACAAGATCGAGGCAACGCGGCAGACACCGGGAACCGAGATCAAGGATCTGGTCCTGACCGACGATCTGACGCATGTGTTCAAAACTGCGGGTTTCGCTCCCGATGCGGTCGCGCCGAACGGTGCCCGGAACCTGGGTCTGTACCTCTTCGACGAGGATGGGCAGACGCTCAAACTCGATGGAACGCAGACCGCGGCTCAGCCGGATAAGGCGAGGGCGCTGGGGGTGCCCGAACTTGATGTGAATGGTCGGTGGATCCTGACCTCTGGTGCGCCGTTCGATGTTCCGGCCAACGCCGTGCGCGTCGAGATGTGGATCTCGGTTCAGGCAGGCGAGCGTCCTGCATTCGCAGATCATCCGTTTGGTCTTGTTTATGGAGATCCCGATCCCTGGTCCGCCCCGAATGAGCCGAAGACCGGCTATAAGTTCGTGAACTACGCGACCGCTGATGGCAAGGATGGGGAAAGTAACGACCTGCCGCCGAACCTCTGCATCACCGGCGTCGATGTCCCGGATGTCAGCCTTTCGCCAACATCGGCCAACCCGGAAGACCCAGACTTCCCCGACCGCTGCAGCGTGCGGCAGGAGCTGAGCGGCAACTTCTTTACCATCCGTAAGGATGCGGGTGGTGCCGGTGTGGCTCATTTGGCTAACGACTCGAACTGGGATCCGGACCCGAGTGGCCTGTGGAACATGATCGGCCACGAGTTCGAGATCCGCGACGACGTCAGCGGCTCCCCTTCCTCGTACCCGTCGGTCAAGCTCTGCCGCACCGATTACGACCCGTACAACGGCTGGGACGGCACATGGATCTCACCGGCGAACGCCGCCGACGACACCCGTTGGGATTGGGCACAATCATCGGACACGCTCGACAAGATCGTTCAGTGGAACAACGAGCACCCCGTCGCAGCAGATCAATTGCCGCTCTGTGGACTTCTGTACCCGATTGCTTCGGGCCCGCAGGAGGGCCGCTGGAGGTCGGAGAACCTGGGTTCGGCCGATGACACGACACCCGGGCAGTACTGGCTGGTCGAGACGAAGGCCCCCGATGCGCAGGCGAAGACCGACGCGACACAGGGTACGCGTCCGGTACCAGGCGTGCAGCTGCTCGCCGAGCCGATTGCGTTCCAGATTTGGCCGGATGATGATGGCCCGACGGCCCCAGGAAGCGGCGGCGCCGGCCAGCATGGACGAGGGCAGCTCGATGTTACCGGAGAGGCCAATCGCTGCGATCCTGCTTCTGGAGTGTCAGCGCGACCCATTGCCTGCGTGAACCCGACTGGGTATCTCATGCTCGTGAAGGATCCGACGCCGATCCGGCTGCCGCTCACGGGTGGCGTCTGGCTCGGAATCCTCACCGCTGGCGGTGGCGTCGTGTTCATCGCCGCGCTCGTGGGCATCTGGTACTGGCGCAGGCGCCGCACCCAGACGCCCCGCACCCCGGGGGGTGGTGCGCACTGACACTCCCGGATCATCCCGCACTCGGACCGTAACCCACACATCATTCGAAATTTCCCAAAAACCAACGATTCTTTCCACTGAAGGAGAACCATGAAGAATCACCAGAAGCGGCGAGGGCTTCTCGCCGGCCTGGGCGCGATGGCTGCGGCCGGCGCCCTCGTCCTGGGCGGCGCTGTCGCTCAGGCGGCACCGCTGCCGATGCCGAGCGCATCCGGCGTTGTCATCACCAAGCTGGAGCAGCCGGCAGTCTCGGGCGATCCCGCTGACGGTACGCAGATCGGCGCGCTGCCGTCGGACACGATCGACGGTGTTACGTTTAAGGCGTACCCGATCACGGTTCCCGGTGGCCACACCGTCGGTTCGAACGCGTGGCAGGAGGCCTTGGCCGACGTCACGCTCGCGCAGGCTCAGGCGGAGGTGGCCGGACCCCCGGCCGTCGCTGACGTGCGTACCGGTACGACCGCGAACGGAGGCGTGATCGAGTGGCAGACCGGTTCGGCCAACACGCAGGGCAATGACCTGCCAGCGGGCCTTTACCTGATTCGCGAGACGGCGACGCCCGAGGGCGTCGTGGCAGCGGGCGACTTCCTGCTCGCCGTGCCGCTCACGCACCCGGACAACCTGAATGCGTGGCTCGACGACATCTACGTCTACCCGAAGAACGCGAAGGTCGACGCGACTAAGACGGTCGAGAACGTGAATGACCTCAAGGTCGGCGACGTCGTCACCTGGACGATCGATGCGGCCATCCCAGACAAGCGCGATAACGACGGCGACATCGTCGCGACCGACGCGTTCGAGATCTGGGATGAGCTGACTGACAGCCAGCTCGCGCTTGCCCCGGTCTACAACGCGGGTGGCGGCAACACCGGTATTCGGGTCTCCGTCGATGGCACCGACCTCGATGAGGGCGACGACTACACCGTGGCGCGCGTTCAGGCCGGTGGAAAGACGACTTACAAGGTCGTGCTGACCGCGGATGGCCGCCAGGCCATGGCCGATGCACTCACCAACAACGCGAGTGCGCGCATCTCCGTCGAGATCGACACGACCGTGCTGACGATCGGCGAGTTCGAGAACGAAGGCCAGATCTACCCGAACCAGAAGACGCTCACCGACGAGACCCCCGTCACGACGGATCCCGCAGAGGTGAAGTACGGCAAGGTGCAGCTCAACAAGACGAGCTCGAACGGTGCGCTCCCGGCGGCCGAGCTGGCCGGTGCCCAGTTCAAGGTGTACGCGACGAAGGCCGATGCCGACGCAAGCAACGCGAACAACCTGAAGCCCGTGGCGCCGATCCCGGCGGATGCGAACTACGACGCGGCCACCGGCGTCTGGACCACCCCGTCCGGCGGCCAGGTCGTCATCTCGGGCCTGCGATACAGCGACTTCGCTGACGGCGAGGCGCAGACGAAGTTCCAGGATGTCACGGGCCAGACCTGTGTCGACTACAACGTGGGCGACGACGGCACGACCTGTGAGCCGAACGTGAAGTTCCAGACCTACTGGCTGGTCGAGGTGACGGCGCTCGATGGGCACCAGCTGCTCAGCGAGCCGATCGAGTTCACGGTCAACGCGGCGACGACGGCACTGACGTCGCAGCAGACCGTTGAGAACCAGGAGAACCGTAACGGCTTCGTGCTCCCGCTCACCGGTGGCATGGGCACCGCGTTCCTCACCATCGGCGGTCTCGCACTGCTGGCTCTGGTGCTGATCGTGGCGCGCCGCCGTCGCGAGACGGAAGCCGCGGAGTAATCCGATGCCGGGGGCGGTTCGCCGCCCCCGGCATCACCCACAGGCTCGCACGCGAAAGGAGGTGTCGACGATGAGCCAGCTCACACTCGAGAAGGCCGAATCCGTCGGCGCCTCCGCGAGCGTGCCCGCCCCGTCGGTGCATGCGGGCGCCCCCGAGCCCGCGGCACCGTCGGTGGGCACTCCGCCCCCCACGGGCGGTTCCCGCCGCGCACAGCCGTCCGAGCCCCCGAAGCCCTCCGGGCGCCGCGGGGGACTCGGCATGCCGATCGCCCTGCAGATCGTCGCGATGATCGGCATCGGCGCACTGCTCTACCCGACTGCCTCGGACTGGTTCGCCACATTGAACCACAACGCCGAGATCTCGGGATACACCGAAGTGGTCTCGGGCATGACCGACGAGGCCCGCGAGGCCAAACTCGAGGTCGCCCGCGCGTACAACACGCTCATGCCGGCCGGTCCGCTCCGCGACCCCTACAGCTACCTGCCCGGCGAAACCGCCATCGAAGACGCGGCAGGCTACGCTGCCTACACCGATGTGCTGAAGGTCAGCGACAACGGGGTGATCGGCGAGATCGTCTACCCCAGGTTGAACATCGGCCTCCCCATCTACCACGGCACGACCGAGGCCGTGCTGAGCAAGGGCGTCGGCCACCTCTACGGCTCGTCCCTGCCCGTCGGCGGCCCATCGACGCACGCCGTGCTCACGTCGCACTCGGGCCTCGTGCGGGCATCGCTCTTCACGGAGCTGCCGAACGCCGCGCTCGGCGATACTTTTCAGGTCACCGTGCTCGGCGAGACTCACTACTACCGGGTCGATGACATCCGCACGGTCATCCCCGGCGACACCTCGAGCCTCGCGATCGTTGACGGCAAGGACTACGTCACCCTCTTCACCTGCACGCCGATCGGCGTGAACAGCCACCGGATCCTCGTTCGCGGCGTGCGCATTCCGCCCCCGACGACCGCGGGCACCGATGTCGCGGGCGACGGCAAGCAGGCCGGATTCCCCTGGTGGGCCCTCATCTTCCTCGGCGCTTCCTCTGGCACCGGCTATATGCTCTTCGCGCCCCCGCGCTCGCGGAGGCGCTCACCAGAGCGCGGGCGTCACGCCGACCCGAACCTCACCACCACCGAGACCGCCGCCCACCGAGAGGGGTCGCACCCATGAGCCGCCACGATACGACACGAGTCGCCGTGCTGCGGGTCCCGGCCCACGGCCCGGCGATCATCGGCGTGCTGCTCTCGGCGCTGCTGCTGCTCATGATGCTGCTGCCCGCGCACGCCGCGCACGCGGTCGGCCCCGCCCGCGCGGCGATCGACCCGAACGCCGTGACCGAGATCCAGGTGCACAAGTTCGAGCAGCCACCCACCGCGGGGGCGCCAGCCACGGGCCTGCCGCAGCCGACGGCGGGCCTGACCCCCGTGCCGGGCGCGAAGTTCACGGCGAAGAAGGTGCCGGGGATCGACCTCACGACGAACGCCGGGCAGGCGCAGGCCGCGAATCTGACGCTGGACCAGGCGGCCGCGCTCATCGCCTCGCAGCCGGTGGCCGCCTCCGCCACGACGGATGCCTCGGGCAACGCCGCGCTGACGCCCCTCGGGGTCGGCCTCTACTACGTGAGCGAGACGTTCACACCGACGGGCTACGTCGGCTCGGGCGACTTCCTCGTGGCGCTGCCGCTCACCAATCCCGACACCCTCAACAGCTGGCTCACGACCGTCCACGTGTACCCGAAGAACGTGAAGGTCAACATCTCCCTCGACGTGAACGACCAGGACGCGGTGACGATCGGCGACACGGTGCACTGGACCTCGCGCTCGGACATCCCGAAGGTGCCGACGATCGACGGCTACCAGGTGGTGCAGAAGATCGACTCGCGGCTCGAACTGATCGACGACGGCACGCACGTCACGGTCGGGTTCGACACGCCGGGCACGCCGCCGCTCGACCTCGGCACGCACTACACGAAGGTGTTCGATCCGGTGACGAACACGATTACGGTGAAGTTCACCCCCGCCGGTCTCACGGTGCTCGAGTCCGTCGCGCAAACGCATCCGACGGCGCAGGTGAAGATCGACTACAGCACGAACGTGCTCGACGAGGGCGAGCTCGTGAACGAGGCGCTGCTCTACCCGAACCAGGCGAGCATCGATGGCGGCCCGGGCGCCCCCGATCCGGTGAAGGCGAAGAACACCACGAAGTGGGGCCCGCTCATCATCCAGGTGCACGAGCGCGGCAACCCGAAGCACATGATCCCCGGCGCGAAGTTCAAGCTCTATCTCACGCCGCAGGATGCGATCGACGGGACCAACCCTATCGTCGTCGACGGCGTGGACGAGTGGACCACCGACGAGGACGGCCGGCTCGTGATCAACGGCCTGCGCTTCTCGGGCTTCGTCAACGGTCTCGACCGTGATCCGAGCGACCCGCTGTACCGCTACTACTACGCCATGCCCACCTACTTCCCGCCGGGATGGACGGGCGTGAAGGAGCCGCTCCGGGCGACCGTGTTCTCGACCACGGAGGCGCAGGTGCTCACGGTCGTGCTGTGGCGCACTTCGACCGGCGGCCCGGACGAGACGCCGGAGACCGGCGCGCACCTCGCCGGGTACGCGCTGCTCGGCGCCGTCCTCGTCGGCGCGGGAGCGCTGCTGTTCGTGCGTCGACGCAACCGCGATGCGGAGCCGTCCAAGCAGTGATCGAGGCCGAGACGGTCGCCCCGCGCCATGCAGCCGGCGGCCCGGCAGCGGCCGCCGGGCGGCGCCGTGCGCGGCGAGGCCCGCGCGCGCCGATGACGCCGCGTCGGAAGCGGCAGCTCGCCTGGAGCATCGTGCTGCAGGCGCTCGCGATGGTCGCCATCGTGCTGCTCGTCTACCCCGACATGGCCAACTGGGTCTCGAGGATCGGCCACAACGCGGAGATCTCGGGCTACGTGCAGCGCGTCGAGGCCACGCCTGGCGCGGAACGGCAGGCGATCCTCGACGCGGCCTACGCCTATAACGATGCGTTGGAGCCGGGCCCGCTCGCGGATCCCTACATCACGGAGAACGCCGACGAGAAGTACCGCACCGAGGTCTATCGCGCGTACGAGAACATGCTGCGCGTGAGCGGCACCGACACCATCGGCACGCTCATCTACCCGCGGCTCGACATCGGCCTGCCTATCTACCACGGCACCGAGGACCAGACGATCGGCAAGGGCGTGGGGCACCTCTACGGCACCTCGCTGCCGGTCGGCGGGCCCTCCACGCGCGCGGTGCTCACCGCGCACTCCGGGCTCGCGCACGCGCAGTTGTTCAGCCGTCTGCAAGAGGCGCAGGTGGGTGACACCTTCTGGATCAGCGTGCTCGGCGAGGATCACCACTACCGCGTGGAATGGACCGAGACCGTGACGCCGGGGAACACGGAGTCGCTCGCGATCATCCCGGGGGAGGACTGGGTTACGCTGTTCACCTGCACGCCGATCGGCGTGAACAGCCACCGCTTCATGGTGCACGCCATTCGCGTCCCCGACTCTGAGGCCGGCGGCGCCGAGGCGATCGCGGGCGACGGTCTGGCCTTCGGCTTCCCCTGGTGGGCCGTCTGGCTCGTCGGCGGATCGGTGCTCGCCGCCTGGGTGCTGTTCTCGCCGCCGAAGAAGAAAAAGAAGAAGCCGTCGGAAGAGCGCGAGGGCGCCGCCGCGGCCGGGCCCGCCGCAAGCGCGGACGGGTAGACTTTCGAGGTGCTCCCGCTGCTCTCCTCCGTCGCGCCCGCGCTGCTCGGCATCGACTGGCTCGACCCCGAGACGCTGCTGAAGGCGGGCGGCTGGGCCGCCCTGATCCTCGCGTGCGCCTTCGTGTTCCTCGAGACGGGCGTGCTCGTGCTCGCCTTCCTCCCCGGTGATTCGCTGCTCTTCACGGTGGGGCTCTTCACCGCGACCGGCATCATCGATATCCCGATCTGGATCACCTGCGTGCTGCTCTTCGTCTTCGCCTTCGCCGGCGACCAGATGGGCTTCATGATCGGGCGACGGCTCGGCCCGGCGATCTTCCGCCGCGAGAAGAGCCGCTTCTTCAACCCCAACAACATCGAGCGCACCCACGCGTTCTTCGAGAAGCACGGCCCGAAGGCGATCATCATCGCGCGGTTCCTCCCCGTGTTCCGCGCCTTCGTGCCAGCGGCTGCCGGCGTCGGGCACATGAGCTATCGCAGCTTCGTCGCGTACAACGCCATCGGCGCCCTGCTCTGGGGCGTCGGGGTCACCCTGATCGGCTACTTCCTCGGGCGCATCCCGTTCGTGCAGCAGTACAGCGAGGTGTTCATCATCGTGCTCGTGCTGATCCCGGGCATCCCGATCCTGATCGAGTTCGGTCGCGCGATCCTCGCCGCGCGCGCGAAGCGCCGGAAGACCGCGGACCCCGAGGCCTAAGACCGCCCGCCGGTCGCCGCGCCAGGCACCTGCCGCAGCTCGCCATCATCTCGCGGCGCGCCGGAACGCGGCGGCTCAGGGCGTGTGGGCGCCGGGGCTGTGCAGCACGCGCTGCGCGGCGGCGATCCCGGCCTTGGCTGCCGCGGTGAGCGCGGCGGGGTCGAGCGCGCCGCCCGCCGGGTCCGCCGCCGGCGGGCCGATGACGAGCGCGCGCAGGAACCCGGCGGCGAAGTGGTCGCCGGCGCCGGTCGTGTCGGTGACCTCCCCGACCGGTGGCACGGCGACGTCGATCGCGCCGCGGTCGGTGACGAGCACCACGGGATCGCGCCCGTGCTTCAGCACCCACGCCTGGCCGGCGCCGGGTGGGGACGCCCCGAGGTCGAGCAGCGCGGCCTCGTCCGCGTTCGCGAAGACGAGGGTGGGCCGTAGGCGCTCGAGCAGCGCGCGCACGCGGCCTCGGCCGATGAGGCGGATCAGGCCGGTCGACGAGACGTCGACGCTGAGGGGCAGCTGGCGCTCGCTCGCGGCCTCGCACAGCGCGGTGAACACGGCGGCCTCGCCGCGGCCGTCGAACCCGTAGAGGGGAACGTGCAGCCAGGCGAGCCCGTCGAGCCAGGCCCGGTCGAACGGCGCGATAGCGCGCGCGTTGGTGCGGTCGGGCAGCATGGTGCGCTCACCGGTCTCGTCGATCAGGATCACGATCGTGTCGGTGGCGGTGCCGCGCTGCGCGCGCACGCGGACGCCGGAGCGCTCGAGCTCATCGATGAGGCGGTCGCCCGCCGCGTCGGCGCCCACGCTCGTGAGTAGCCGGGCGTCGCCGCCCTGCGCGGCGATCGCGTGCGCAACGTTGGCGGCGCTGCCGCCGCGCACGCGGAAGATGCGCGACGGCGTGTCCGTGCCGTAGGCGATCGGCGCCGACGCCCACACGATGATGTCCTCGACGAGGTCTCCGGCGATGCCGATCACCGGGGCCGCCGCGGGATCCGCTCCGCCGCTCACGCCGCACCCGTCACCGTGGGATCCGGCTCACGCCGCCGACCCCAGCGCGGCGGCGATGCTCGCCCCGACCGCGACGTTGTTCGCGTAGGCGGCGAGGTTCGCGCGCATGCTCTCGCCCTCGGTCTCGGTCATGATGAAATCGAGGAGGAACGGCGTGGTGTCGTGCCCGCTGATGCCGCGCTCCACGGTCGCGGCCCAGGCGCGGGCCAGCACCGCGTCGTGCACGGCCGGGTCGAGCTGCTGATCCTCGGGCACCGGATTCGCCACGAGCAGCGTCGACCGGATGCCGAGCGCGTCGCGGGCCCGCGCGATGCGTGCGACCTCCTCGGCGCTGTCCACCGCGTAGTCGAGAGCGAAGCCCGAGTCGCTGACATAGAACCCGGGGTAGCGGTGCGTTCGGTAGCCGACGACCGCGAGGCCGAGGGTCTCGAGGCGCTCGAGGGTGAGCCCGATGTCGAGGATCGACTTCACGCCGGCGCTCACCACGATGAGCGGCAGCCCGGCGAGCGTGGGCAGGTCGGCCGACTCGTCGAAGCTGGTCGCGGCGCCGTGGTGCACGCCGCCGAGCCCGCCGGTCGAGAACACCGTGATGCCGGCCCTCGACGCGAGGTAGCCGGTCGCGGCGACCGTGGTGCCCGCGCTCCGGCCGGTACCCATGACGATGGGCAGGTCACGAAGGCTTGCCTTCACCGCGTCGTCGTCGTTCGAGAGCTCGTCGATCTCGTCGACGCTGAGCCCCACGGTCGGTCGTCCCCGTACCACCCCGATCGTCGCCGGCGTGACCCCGAGCGTCCGCACCTGCGACTCGGTCGCGAGCGCCAGCTCCCGGTTGTGCGGGCGGGGGAGACCGTGCGTGAAGATGGTGGACTCGAGCGCGAGCACCGGGCGGCCGGCCTCGAGCGCCTCGCGCACCTCGTCCGACAGGTGGATGGGATCGGTGGCCATCGAGCGGCGCCTCCTCGGTGATCGGCATGCGCGGATGCTTCACCCTACGCAGCGAAACCCGCGTAACGCAAGCGCCGGTGCCGCCGCCCGCGCCGTGACGTTTCGGTTTGGTAACAGGGCTTGACCGGGATCGGCGGCCTCGCGAAACTGGCTGCAGTTGAAACCCGCGTAACACGCGGTTCCGGATCCCGTGCATAGCGCCGTCGCGCGATGCAGCAGTCTACCAACCCGAGAGAGTGGCAGCGTGGTCGGACGAGCAGACGTGGCGCGTCTCGCCGGGGTCAGCCCCGCCGTCGTCTCGTACGTGCTGAACGACTCGCACCCCGTCTCCTCGGGCACCCGGCAGAAGGTCGAAGCGGCGATCGAGCAGCTCGGCTACCGGCCGAACGTGCTCGCGCGCAGCCTCGCGACCGCCCGCTCCCACACGCTCGGGCTCTTGCTGCCCGATTCTTCCAACTCCTTCTTCGCGCAGCTTGCGGCCGCGGTCGAGAACGCGGCGCTCGAGGCCGGCCTCGTTGTTCTGCTCGGCAACGGCGCCGACGACACCGAGCGCGAGCTGGGGTACGTGCGCACGTTCCTCGACCGCAGGGTCGACGGCGTGATCGCGGTGCCCGGAGGGGAGTTCGAGCGCGGCTGGCGCGAGATCAGCGCGGCGCGCGTTCCCGCGGTGTCGCTCGACCGGCTGCCGAGCGACCTCGACCTGCCCTCCGTGGTGGTCGACAACGTCGGCGGCGGGCGTGCGGCCACCGAGCACCTCATCGAGCACGGCCGGGCCCGCATCGCGTGCATCACCGGCCCCCGGGAGATGTCGTCGGCCATCGGGCGCGCCGAGGGGTGGCGGGGCGCGCTGCGCGACGCCGGCCGTGCCGCGCCTACGGAGCGGCTGCGGCACCGCGCGTTCACGGCGGAGGGCGGCTACGCGGCAGCGCTCGAGCTGCTCGAGCGAGAGCCCGGGATCGACGGCATCTTCGTCGCCTCCGACCTGCAGGGTGTCGGCGTGATGCGCGCCCTGGCTGACCACGGGCGGCAGGCTGGGCGCGACATCGCCGTCGTCAGCTTCGACGGCACCGCCCTGAGCGAGTACACGACGCCGCGGCTCACGACTGTCTCGCAGCCCTATGATCGGCTCGCGGGCGAGGTGGTGCGCATGCTGGTCGTGCTGATCGGCGATCCCGTCCGGGATCGTTCGGAGATGCACCTCGTGCTCCCGACGACGCTCGTGACGCGCGGCAGCTGCGGTTGCAGCGACTACGAAGGGCGCCTCGCCGCCTGATCCTCGATCCGCGCCCGCGGCACGCGCACAAGAACCCATCGACCCACTACATTCATTACCAAGTAACACCACTGAAGGAGATCCCATGCGGAAGCCAATCCTCTCTGCCGTCGCCCTCGCGGCGGTCGCAGCACTCACCCTCGCCGGGTGCAGCTCGAACGGGGGCGAATCCCCGTCCACCGATGACAACGCGTCGGGCGGCGAATCGTACGCCGTGGCGAGCGTCGTCAACGGCAACCTGGGCGACCAGGGCTTCTTCGACGACTCGGAGACCGGCATGGTCGAGCTGAAGAACATGGGGATCAAGACCCAGACGCTGCAGGCCGACGCCAACAACCAGTCGCAGTGGAAGGCGAACGTCGAGTCCGTGTCGACGGGCGACTTCAACATCGTGGTCGTCGGCACCTGGCAGATGAACGACATCCTCGCCGATGCCTCGCAGAAGTACCCGGATCAGCACTACGTGATCTACGACTCCGTGGTCGAGGGCCCGAACATCGCGTCGATCGTCTACGCGCAGAACGAGGGCTCCTTCCTCGCCGGCGTGCTCGCGGCCACCACCGTGAAGAACCAGACGGGGCTCGCGGCCGGCTCGAAGAGCGTCGGCGTCGTCGGCGGCCAGGACGCGCCGCCCATCACCGAGTTCGTCGCGGGCTTCAAGGCCGGCGTCGCGGCCGTTGACCCGGCCATGGAGGTCCAGGAGGCCTACGTCGGCGACTACGTCAACTCGACGAAGGGCTTCGACCAGGCCACGGCCATGTACAAGAAGGGCGCCGGCGTCGTCTTCGCCGTCGCCGGGCAGGCGGGCCTCGGCGTGCTCGAGGCGGCCAAGTCCGCGGACAAGTACGCCATCGGCGTCGACAGCAACCAGAACCAGATCCAGCCGGGCCACATCCTCGCGTCGATGCGCAAGTACATCGGCAACTCGATCGTGACCGCGGTGAAGGCGGATCAGGCCGGCGAGCTGAAGTACGGCGAGACCACCGTTTACAACCTCGCGAACGACGGTGTCGGCCTCGACTTCGAGAACAACGGCGACCTGGTGCCTGCCGATGTGATCGCCGCGGTCGAGGACTACAAGGCGAAGATCATCTCGGGCGAGCTGCAGGTTCCGACCGGCAACTGACCGAGCGAACGGGGTGCGGCCGCGAGTCGGCCGCACCCCGCCATCCGCTTCACACGGAAGGAATGCTGCTGTGGCAGACCCCACTCCGACTCTCGAGCTCCGCGGGATCACCAAGACCTTCGGCGAGAAGGTCGCGAACGAAGACATCTCGCTCGCCTTCCTGCCCGGCCGCGTGCACGCCATCGTCGGTGAGAACGGCGCCGGCAAGACCACGCTCATGAACATGATCTCGGGCAATCTGCAGCCCGATCACGGCAGCATCCTCCTCGACGGCGCCGAGGTGAGCGTCGACAACCCCAACCGGGCCGACGAGCTCGGCATCGGCATGGTGCACCAGCACTTCAAGCTCGTGCCCTCGCTCAGCGTGGCCTCCAACATCTTCCTCGGCAAGGAGCTCACGACCGGGCTCGGCCGCCTCGATCAGCGCGCCATGCAGGCTCAGGTGCGCGAGCTCTCTGAGCGCTTCGGCCTGGCGATCGACCCGCAGGACGTGGTGGAGGATCTCTCCGTCGGCGAGCGCCAGCGGGTCGAGATCCTGAAGGCGCTCTCGCACGACACGCGCCTGCTCATCCTCGACGAGCCGACCGCGGTGCTCACGCCCGCCGAGGCCGACGAACTGTTCGTCGTCGTGCGTCAGCTCGCGGATCGCGGCTGCGCCGTCGTCTTCATCTCGCACAAGCTCGGCGAGGTGCTCGCGATCGCCGACGACATCTCGGTGATCCGCGACGGCCGCGTCGTCGGCACGCAGCCGGCGGCGGGGCTCACGCAGACCGACATCGCGACCATGATGGTGGGGCGCGAGGTGCTGCTGCGCATCAAGCACACGCCCGCGACTCCCACCGACGAGGTGCTCAGCGTCGAGCACCTCTCGGCCGTCGACAGCCGCGGCCTCCTGGCGCTGCGTGACGTCTCGCTCTCGGTGCGCCGTGGCGAAGTCGTCGGCATCGCCGGCGTCGAGGGCAACGGCCAGTCGGAGCTCACCGCGGCGATCGCCGGCATGGCGGAGGTGGCGCGCGGCGAGATCCGGCTCGCCGGCACCGACGTCACGCGCGCGACGGTGGCGAAGCGCCGTGAGATCGGGCTCGCCTACGTGCCCGAGGATCGGCACGAGGAGGGTGCCGGCCCCGGCCTGACGATCGCCGAGAACATCGCCGCGACGAAGCTGACCGCGCCGCTCGTGCGCTTCGGCTGGCTGTCGATCGCGAAGATGCGCGAGCTCGCGCAGAAGCTCATCGCCATGTTCGACGTGCGCGGAGCGACGCCGATCACGCGCGCCGGCGATCTCTCCGGCGGCAACATGCAGAAGGTGCTCATCGCCCGCGAGTTCACGTCGGACCCCGAGCTGCTGATGATCTCGCAGCCGACGCGCGGCGTCGACGTGGGGGCCATGGAGTTCGTGCACAACTCGATCGTGGCGGCGCGGGATCGGGGCGCGGGCGTGCTGCTGATCTCGGCCGACCTCAACGAGGTCATGAGCCTGTCGGATCGCCTGCTCGTGATGTTCCGCGGCGAGTTCGTGGCCGAGTTCACGCAGGAGAACATGAGCGAGACGGCCGTCGGCCTCGCGATGGCCGGCACGCGGCCGACGCCCGAGGCCCTCGCTGAGGCCAAGGAGGAGCACGCCCGCATCGCGGCGGAGCTGAACCTCGACACGGAGGCCGTGCAGGCCGTCGAGACGTCGGCCGAGGTCGCGACCGTGACGGAGAGCGTCGAGGTCGCCGTGCCCGAGTTCGACACCGCGGCGGTGTCGCTCGGGCAGGATGGCGCGCCGCGCGAGCGCTTCTTCTCGGCGCTCGCCGTGCGGGCGTTCGAGAGCGCCAAGCAGCCGGTGATCGCCGTGCTCGTGGCGCTGATCGTCGGTGTGTTCGTAATCCTCGCGATCGGCAAGAACCCGATCGACGCCTACGTCGCCCTCTTCACCTCGGCCTGGGGCAAGCCCTACGGCGTCTCGAACATCATCGCGACCTTCATCCCGCTCGCCGTGATCTCCGCCGCGACGATCGTCTCGTTCCGCGCGGGCTTCTTCAACATCGGCGCGGAGGGGCAGCTCTACTTCGGCGCCTTCTTCGGCGCCGTCGCCGGGGTGGCGTGCGCCGGGCTGCCGCCCGTGGCCATCATGGCGGTCGTGCTGATCGTCGGCGCCGTGGCGGGCGCGGCCTGGGGCCTGCTGCCCGGCTGGCTGTTCGCCTACTGGCGGGTCGACATCATCGTGACCACGCTGCTGCTCTCCGAGGTCGCGAAGCTGATCACGCGCTACCTCGTCACCGGCCCGTTCAAGGATCCCACCGCCGGCTACGAGGCGTCGGAGAAGCTGCCCGAGGGTGTGCAGTTCACCATGTTCAATCCCGCCTACGGCATCGGCCCGGATCTGATCGTGGCGCTGCTCGCCGCGGTGGCGATCGCGCTGCTGCTCAGCCGCACGCGGTGGGGGCTCAAGGTGAAGGAACTGGGCGAGATGAACCGCTTCGCGCAGTACAGCGGCGTCTCGGTGAAGGCGATGTCGATCCAGGTGATGGTGCTCTCGGGCGCCGTCGCGGGCTTCACCGGTGCGCTGCTCGTGCTCGGGCCGAACGGTGGGCGCTTCATCCAGGCGTTCTCGCCCGGCTACGGCTTCCTCGCCATCACCGTCGCGCTGCTCGCGCGGCTGAACCCCTGGGCCTCGCTGCTCGCGGCCCTGTTCTACGCGACCATGATGGCCGGGTCGACCGGCCTGCAGCAGATCGACGTGCCGTTCCCGGTGGTCAACGTGCTGCAGGGCATCATCATCATCGCGATCACCGCAACGTTCGTGTGGAACCGCAAGAAGACGCGAGCCGGGCGGATCGGCGCACCCGCAAAGCGCGCGGGCGCCCCCGGTGCGCCGGCCCCGACCGAAGGGAGCGCAGCGTGATGGACGTGCTCGCACAACTGTTCGGCGCGGCGACCCTCGCCGTGATCCTACTGAAGGTCACGCCGATCCTGCTCGCCGCCATTGGCGGCTCGTTCACCCAGACCGGCAACGTGCTCAACATCGGGCTCGAGGGCATGATGCTCATCGGCGCCTTCGCGGCGGTGACGGTCGGCTCGCTCACGAACCCGTACGTGGGGATCCTCGCGGCGTTCGCCGCCGGTGCGGTGCTGGCCGTCATCTTCGCGGTCGCCTCGCTCAACTTCAAGGCCGACGTGATCGTGGTCGGCATCGGCATCAACCTGCTCGCGGCCGGGCTCGTGGTGCTGCTGCTCACGGTGCTCTACGGGAACGCGGGTGCCACGCCGCCCAGCGTGAAGGCGCACCTGCCCAAGATCGACCTCGGGGTCGTCGGCGACATCCCCGTGCTTGGCACGCTGCTGAACGATCAGACGATCCTCGTATGGATCGCGCTGCTCGCCGTGCCCGCCTACGCCTTCGTGCTCTACCGCACCCCCTACGGCGTGCACCTGCGCGCGGTGGGGGAGGACGAGCCGGCGGCGCTCGCTGCGGGCATCAACGTATTCCGGGTGAAGTTCCTCTCCATCCTGATCTCGGGCGCGTTCGCCGGGATCGCGGGGGCGCAGCTCGCGATGGCGACCGTCGGCACGTTCACCTCCGGGATGACGGCGTCGCGCGGCTTCATCGCCGTCGCCGCGCTCACGTTCGGACTAGCGCGGCCCTACCGCACGCTGATCGCGTGCCTCATCTTCGGCGTGGCCGAGGCGCTGGCCGACCAGCTGGGCCTGCTCGGGGTCAACTCCTCGCTCTCGCTCACACTGCCCTACATCATCACGATCGTCGCGCTCGTGTTCGCCTCGATCCGCATTCGCGCCGCGCTCAAGGCCCGCACCAAGCGCGCGCTCCAGGCGGCCGACGCCGCAGCCCCCGCTCCGGCGGCGGCGTAGCCGCCGATCCGCCATCCCGGGCTCGCGACGCGAGCCACCGCCCCCACCCGCCAAGGAGACCCGCACAGTGGAGAAGATCATCCTCGATTGCGATCCGGGGCACGACGACGCGATCGCGATCCTGCTCGCGGCCGGCAACCCCGGCATCGAACTCCTCGGCATCACGACGGTCGCGGGGAACAACACGATCGAGAACGTGACCCGCAACGCGCAGGCCGTGTGCCAGGTGGCGGGAATCGACGTGCCGATCGCGCGCGGGGCGAGCGTGCCGCTCGTGACCCCGCAGATCGTCTCGGAGGACATCCACGGCGACGGCGGCCTCGACGGGCCCGTGCTGCCCGAGGTCACCGGCGAGCTCGACCCGCGGCACGCGATCGACCTCATCATCGACACGGTGCTCGCGCATCCCCCGAAGACGGTGACGCTCGTGCCGGTCGGGCCGTTCACGAACATCGCCCTCGCGATGCGCAAGGAGCCGGCGATCATCGAACGCGTGAAGCAGGTGATCGTCATGGGCGGTTCGTACACCCGCGGCAACGTGACCCCGAGCGCCGAGTACAACCTCTACGTCGACCCCGAGGCGGCCGAGGCCGTGTTCCGCGCGGATTGGCCGGTGACGATGGTGGGGCTCGACCTCACGCACCAGGCGCTCGCCACGCCGGAGCTGCAGGATCGCGTGCGCGCGGTCGGCGAGGCGGCTGGCGACATGGAGATCTCGCAGTTCATCCTCGACATCTGGGGATTCATCGGCAAGACCTACGAGGAGGTGTTCGAGTTCCCGGCACCGCCGGTGCACGACGCCTGCTGCGTCGCGGCGCTGATCGATCCCCTGGTAATGGCGACCGAGCCCGCGCACGTCGCCGTCGAACTGCACGGGCAGTGGACGAAGGGCATGACCGTGGTGAACTTCGCGGACCGGCCCGGCATGCACCACTCCACGGGTGTTGCGGCGGAGCTACAGGATCACCGCACGCTCGTCGCCACCGAACTGGACTGGCCGCGCTTCGCCGACCTCGTCGTCGACGCGGTCGCGCGGCTCACCGCGGCACGATCCGCCTGACCCGCGGCGGCGGCCGCACGTGCCGCGCCAGACGCGCAGAGACCCGCACAGACGAGCACAGACGAGCAAGGAGACGCAGATGCCACGCCCCATCATCATCGACACCGACCCGGGCATCGACGACGCCCTCGCGATCATGCTCGCCGCCGCGAGCCCCGAGGTCGAGGTCATCGGCATCACGGCCGTCGCGGGCAACGTCGGGCTCGAGAAGACGGCGCCGAACGCGGCAGCGCTCGCGGACCTGCTGCGCCTCGAGTGCCCCGTGGGCCGCGGCGCGGCGGGGCCGCTCTGGCGACGCGACACGAAGCCCGCGTGGGATGTGCACGGCGAGGACGGGTTCGGGGGTTATGCGCTGCCCGTGTCCGGCCGCGAACTCGAGGCGGCACTGCCGCTCATGGCGCGTCTGATCGAGGAGAGCCCCGAGCCGGTCACCGTCGTGGCGATCGGCCCGCTCACGAACGTCGCCGGGCTCATCACGCACTACCCCGAGGCCGCCCGCAAGGTCGAGCGCTTCGTCATCATGGGCGGCGGCACGCTCGATCGCCTCGGCAACATGACCCCGGCGGCGGAGTTCAACATCTACTACGACCCCGACGCGGCGGCTGTGCTCTTCGACTTCGCCGCGCAGCAGGCCGCCGACGGGCGCGCCCATGCGCCCGTCACGATGGTGGGGCTGAACGTGACCGAGCGGGCGCTCGTCGGCCTTCAGCACCTGCCCGACCTCGTGGCCTCGGGCGGCCCCGCGGCGAAGATGATCACGCACATGATGGGCAACTACCACTCCGAGCCGAGCGCCGACGGGATGGCGCAGCACGACTCGGTCGCGCTCGCGGCCGTGCTCGATCCCGCGATCATCGAGACCGGCCACCACCACGTCGACGTCGAGAACACGGGCCGGCTCACCTCGGGCATGACCGTCGTCGACTTCGCCGGCTACAGCGGCCTGAAGCCCAACTGCGACGTGGCCCTCGCGGTCGACCTGCCCCGCTTCCGCGACCTGCTGAACACGCGACTGAGCGCGCTCGACGCGCGACTGAAGGAGGCCTGACCATGGGCACGAAGATGATCCTCGACTGCGACACCGGAGTCGACGACACGATGGCGATCATGTACGCCGCACTGCACCCGGAGATCGACCTGATCGGCATGACGACCGTGTGGGGCAATGTCGACGTGCCGCTCGCCACCCGCAACACGCTGCGAGTGCTCGAACTCGTGGGCCGCGGCGACGTGCCCGTCGCGCAGGGGGCCGCGGGCCCGATCTCCGGCGGCCCGGCCGAGTTCGCCTACGAGGTGCACGGCCGCGATGGCCAGGGCGGCGCGTCCGACGGCGCGATCCCCGCGCGCGCGGCCGAGCCCGTGAGCGCCCCGCAGCACATCGTCGATCTTGTGCGGGCGCACCCAGGCGAGGTGTGGCTCGTGCCGGTCGGCCCGCTCACAAACATCGCCGCCGCGCTCGCCATCGATCCCGAGCTGCCGCGCCTCGTCGCCGGCGTCTCGCTCATGGGCGGTACGACGGCCGCCCCCGGCAACGTCACCCCGGTGGCGGAGGCCAACATCTGGCACGACGCCGAGGCGGCGGCGGCCGTCTTCCGCGCCCCGTGGAACATCATCATGGCGGGGCTCGATGTCACGATGCGCGTGATCATCACCCCCGAGCACGACGCGCGGCTGGCCGCGGGCGGGCAGGCCGGCCGATACATGTCGAGGATCATGCAGTACTACGGCGAGTTCTACCGCGAGCACGCCTTCGGCACGTGGGGGTGCGCGATGCATGACACGATCGCGGTCGCCGCGGCGGCTGGCACGCTCGACGTGCGCCTCGCGCCCGTCGTGCACGTCGATGTCGACGCCTCCGGCGGGCCGGGCCACGGGCAGACGATCGCCGATCTGCGCGGCGCCTACCGCGGTTACCCGGAGCAGGAGGGCGCGCACTGCGCCGTGCTGCTCGAGATCGACGGAGGGGTCGCCGATGCGGTGGTCGACCTCATCGCCGCGGCGCCGTAGCGGACCCCGGCAGCCGATGGACGAGAACGAGGGAGCGTGCCGGTGAGCAAGGTGGTCGTGGTGGGCAGCGCCAACGCCGATCTGGTGGTACGGGTGCCCCGCAGGCCGGGCGGCGGCGAGACGCTGCTGGGCGGGGACGTGCAGGTGCTGCCGGGCGGCAAGGGGGCCAACCAGGCCGCTGCGGCCGCGCGGAGCGGGGCGACAACCCGCTTCATCGGGTGCGTCGGCGACGACGCGAACGGTGCGTTCCTGCGCGAGCAGCTCGAACTCGCGGGCGTGGACACGGGCGGGCTCGGCCAGGTGGAGCGGCCGACGGGCACGGCGATCATCCTGCTCACGCCCGACGGCGAGAACTCGATCGTGGTCTCGCCGGGCGCGAACCACGAGCTGAGCGTCGAACGCGTTGATCGCGCCGGCCGCGGCGGCGAAGCCTGGGCGGACGGCGATGCGGTGGTGATCAGCCTCGAGATCCCGCATCCGACCGCGTTCCACGCGGCGAGACGCGCCGCAGAAGCCGGGGTGCGCGTGATCCTCAATGCGGCGCCCTCGACGCGGCTCGCGGCCGAGCTGCTCGAGGTGCTCGACCCGCTGATCGTGAACGAGCACGAGGCGCTCGAGGTGCTCGGGCTGGATGAGCGCGACCCCGAGGCGTTCGACTACCCGCGACTGGCCGCGCGCCTGTGCGAGGCGGGCGCGCGCTCCGCGGTGATCACGCTCGGCGCCGACGGCGCCGTGATCGCGGAGCGCGGCGCGGCGGCGGCGACCCGCGTTCCGGCCTATGCGGTGCAGGCGGTCGACACGACCGGCGCGGGGGACGCCTTCGTGGGGGCCGTCGCCGCCGAGCTGGCCGCGGGCCGGAGCCTCGTCGACGCCGTGCGCTTCGCGACCGCCGTGTCCGCCGTGTCGGTGCAGCGGGTCGGCGCGCAGGTCTCCTACGCCGACCGCCGGGAGGTCGAGGCCTTCATCGCCGCGGCCGGGTGAGCCACGACCCGCGGTGGTATGGTGGAGCGGTCGTGCGCTGCGCACGACGCGACCGAGAGCGAGGTGATGAGCCGATGCCGAATGACAGTTGCAGTCATCAGCCGGACGCCGCACCCGCCCCGGGCCTCTTCGCCTGATCGCCGGAGGGCGAGTCGCGCCTCGTCCGGCGCCCAGAGCCGTGCGGTGCACGGCGTCCCCGCCGCCGACGCGGGTCCGTCGCCCGCACCCGGCCGAGCGGTGCGCCGCGATCCGGTGCGCCGCCCACACGCGTGAGGAGCCCATCATGAACCCCGAAACCAGCCACGAGACGCGCGATGCCGACGCGCTGATCGACGAGATCAGCCGCCGGGTCGCCCGTGACGATCTGACCGGCCTCGCCGCGATCGTCTCGCGCGCCCCCACCAACGATCTCGTGGAGGCCTGCGAGCACCTGCCGGTGCGCGCGCTGGCCGTGACCTACCGGCTGCTGCCAAAGCAGCGCGCACTCGAGGTGTTCGAGGCGCTGCACCCGGCGCTGCAGGGCGACCTGGTGCGCGGGCTGCAGGACGCCGAGGTCGCGACCCTGTTCGCCGGCCTCGACCCCGACGACCGGGTGTGGCTGCTCGACGAGCTGCCGGCCGCCCTCGCGCCGCGGCTGCTGCGCGGATTGCCGGAGCGGGAGCGCGAGCTCACGGCCGGGGTACTCGGGTACCCGCGGGAGTCGATCGGCCGCCGCATGAGCCCCGAGGTGCTGACGACCCACCCGGAGCTCACGGTCGCGCAGACGATGGAGCGGATCCGCGGCGGGCTCGACGAGGCCGAAACGGTCTACACCCTGCCCGTGCTCGACCGGGGCCGCCGCGTCGTCGGAGTGGTGAGCCTGCGCACGCTGCTCGGCGCGCCGCTCGAGGCCCGCGTCGATGCGCTGATGCAGGATCCGGTGCTGGTCGAGGCGACCACGAACGCGGAGATCGCGGCGCGCCGCTGCGCCGACCTCGGCCTGCTGGCGCTCCCCGTGGCCGACAGCGAGCAGCGGCTGGTCGGCATCCTCACGATCGACGATGCGATCCGCATCCTCGAGAACGCCGAGAGCGAGGACTCGGCCCGCCAGGGCGGCGTGGAGCCGCTGCGCCGACCCTACTTCTCGACCCCCGTCATGAACCTCGTGCGCTCGCGCATCGTCTGGCTGCTCGTGCTCGCCGTCGGCGCGACGCTCACGGTTCAGGTGCTCTCGGCCTTCCAGGACGAGCTCGAGCAGGTCACCGTGCTCGCGCTGTTCGTGCCGCTCCTCATCGGCACGGGCGGCAACACCGGCAACCAGGCGGCGACGACCGTGACGCGCGCGCTGGCGCTCGGCGACGTGCGCCCGCGCGACATCCTGCGCGTGCTTGGGCGCGAGATCGGCGTGGGCGCGTCGCTCGGTGCGCTGCTCGGCGCGCTGGGCTTCGCGATCGCCTCGCTCGTGTTCGAGCCGCGGCTCGGGCTCGTGATCGGGCTCACCCTGCTCGCGGTCTGCACGGTCGCGGCCAGCTTCGGCGGGGTGATGCCGCTCGTCGCCAAGATGATCCGAGTCGACCCCGCGGTGTTCTCCAACCCGTTCATCTCAACCTTCGTCGACGCGACCGGCCTCGTGATCTACTTCGTGGTCGCGAAGGCGCTGCTCGGCATCTGAGCCGTGGGCGAGCGACCTTCGCGGGCGCGCGGGGCGCTCAGGCCGGCGCGCGCTCCGGGCCGCGCGCGCGCTCGACCAGCGCGACCGTTGCGGCGAGGATCGCGGCGGCCCAGACGATCGACCACGGCAGCAGCGCGCAGGCCGCGATGAGCGCGGCCGCGATCGGCACGGCGGCGCGGGTCGCGCCGCGGAGCCGGTGGCGGAGGATCAGCGCCCAGACGCCGAACACGAACACCGCGACGGGCACGGTGAGCATCGCGGCGGCCGATACCGACGCGGGCCCCGTCGCGTCGATCGCGCAGTCGTCGCCGCTCTCGCAGTCGAGCAGCACCGAGATGCCCGACGAGAATGCGCCCGCCGCGGCGAACACGGCGTAGTGGCCGTAGCCGAAGCGCAGGGCCCGGCCGAGGCTGTTCAGCCGCCCGGCCACGTCGGCGGCGAAGTAGATCCACCACATGCCGGCCGCGAGCGCGAGGGCGCTGAACCCGATGAGCGCGAGTTCCACGATGTGGCGGCCGCCCTCGAGCGCGCCCGCGACGGCGGTGGTGGAGGCGAGCACGGACTCGCCGAGCACGATGAGCGTGAACGAGCCGTAGCGGTCGGTGATGTGGTCGGCGTGCCAGGTGGTCTGCGCCGCGCGCTCGGCCCAGATCGGCACGGCGAGCTCGCAGAGCACGAGGATCGCCCACGCCGGCAGCACGAACTCGGCCGGGAGCCACAGGAAGGCGACCCAGAGGATCTGGCACACGATCACACCCGCGGCGTAGCGCAGCGCCGTGCGCCGCAGGCCGGGGTGACCGCGCGAGGCCCGGAGCCACTGGGTCACCAGCGCCAGGCGCATGATCACGTAGCCGGCGACGACGGTGCGGAAATCGCCGCGCGCGGCCAGCGGGCCGATGCCCACGGCGAGTACGAGCACGCCCGCCATCTGGATCAGGGTGAGCGTGCGGTAGAACCAGTCGTCGGTGTCGAACGCGCTCGCGAACCAGGTGAAGTTCATCCACGCCCACCAGAT
>JAGQTL010000124.1 GCA_020439035.1 Leucobacter sp.
AGGTTCAAATCCTGTCAACCCGACGGAAAAGCCCTGATGAGAAGCTATTCTCGTCAGGGTTTCTCTCGTTTCTGGTGGGCTCCGGTGCGCTTCAGCCGGTGCGGAGCGGTGCGTGAGCGAGAGCCCGGCGGCTCTCGCCGATTCTGCTGGTGAAGGATCTAGTGGGCCATCTAGTGGCCGCTAGTGGGCCAAATCTCGGGGCACGGTGATGTCCCGATCCCTTTCGCAGCAAGGGATCGGGCGTCTACTCGCTATAACTGGGGTCTTGTGGACTGGACGCTCTCCTTCCGTTTGGCTGAGTTCGCGAGGAAGCGGTTGGCGAGTTTCGCTGCTTCTCCCAGGTGCCGGTGGTCGGGGTGCAGGTATCCCTTGGTCGTCTCGATTGACGCGTGACCCAGGATGCGTTGCAGAACGTGGAGCGGCACGCCGGCGTCCGCGAGCCAGGTCGCGCCGGTGTGTCTGAGCCCGTGCCGGGTCAGGCCCGGCATCCCGAGCTCGTCTACGAGTTCTTCCCATTTCGTCGCGTCGCGTACCGTGGCCGTGGTCAGGATCCCGCCTCGGGGGCCGCGCAGCAGCGGCTCGTCGGGCTTCTTGCCTGCGGAGAGGCGGATGAGGATGGGTTCGAGCGGATCGAGAATGGGGACGTAGCGTTCCCTTCGACCTTTGGTCTGTTTCGTGACGAGACCGCCTTTGCCGGGGTATACCTGGCGTTCGATCGTCACGATCCGGTTCTTCCAGTCGATGTCGCCGGTTTCGAGTCCTGCGACTTCCGAGCCGCGGGCGGCGAGCATGGCGCAGAGCATTACATGGTCCGAGTAGCTCTGGTGCACCGCAGCGCACGCCTCTGAGAGCCGGTTGAGCGTGTCGAGGTCAGAGATCGCGTACGCACGGAACGAGCCTTGCGCTAGGACTGAGTCTTTGTGGAATGTGCGTCGGGAGCGGTTCTTCGCAGGGTTCGACGGGATGACTTCGTCGCGCACGGCGACATCGAGCACCCTCACGAGCGGCCCGATGGTGTTCTTGATCGTCGAGGGACTGTACTCGTTTTCCCATCTGTCGATGGTGCGGTCGATAAGGCCAGTGGTGATCTTGCTGACTTTCAGGTGTCCGAGCGCGGGAAGCACGCGGAGCCTGAGCCCTGCGTCGTAGTAGGAAGCGGTGGAGGTGGGATCGAGGCCCCGCTGCCACCGGTCTCCGATCGACTTCACGTAGTCGGCGAAGGTGATGAGCGCATCGGTGCCTGTCTCGGTTGCCTGCTGCATTCGTTCGAAGAACTCTTCCGCTTGCTGCGTGGTTTCGACGAACACCGACCGGCTGGGGCGTTTCCTCGTGTGCGGGTCTGTCCATCTGACGCGTGCGAGGTAGCCCCTGCCTCGGTTCTCGATGCTGGTCGCGAGTTTCGCGCCGATCGGGGGAACCTGGTGATTGTGCGGGTCAGCCATCGCGGGCCTCGCGTTCGAGGACCCATGCACGCACGGTGGGCGGGTTGTAGCGTGCGATCGTCCCGACCTGCACGAAGGGCGGGCCTTCCCGTTCGCGTCGCCACCGGGACAGCGTCGCCTGGGATACGTTGAGGAACTCGGATGCCTCGCGCGAGTTCCACAGCGGCTCAACCTGGTTCGTTGTCGCGGGCATGATCAGCCGCCTGCTTGGCACGAATGAAGTCATCTTCGATGTCCTGGCGCGACTGCACATCGGCGGCTACGAACGCGATGAAATCTTCCATCCGATTCGCGATCACCTCATCCTCGATGGGCGCTTGGGGGGCTTCTCCTGGCCAGATGGTCTGCCGGGTCGGGCGGTCACGGTCGATGCGGGTACCACAGGTCGCTACCCATTCGCGGAGGCGTTCGCGGGCGAGTGCGAAGTCGGTGTGCCAGGCAATCGGACCCGAAGCGTCCTGCTCCGGGTCGTAGCTCGCGATCCAGTGCAGATGCAGAGCGGAGAGCTCCCACACGAGTTCGGGATGCCGGTACCAGAAGGGCGGGATCACCGAAGCGGGCAGGCCATAGGTGCGGCGGATCTGGTCGACCCACTGGTTCAGTGCCAGCCATTCTGCCTCTGCGTCACCGGACGAGAGTAGATTCCAGTTGATCGGTCGAGGTGGCTCCGGCAGCGTCGTGCTGGCCATGACCAGGTCGTACAGGTCGTCGTCTTCGATTTCGGCATCGAGGTCGTCGCCGAGATTATCTTCAGCGCGAGGAGCGTCGTTCATCTCGCTCACCGCTCCAGTGCCTGGGCAGAGGAGGGCTGAGCTGCCCGGAACTCGACCGGTGCCGCAGCGTGCGGTGTTTCCTTCGCCATATTCGTGCGGCGCCGTGGCTTCCGTTCGACCAGATAACGATCGCGTGTGGTGTCGAACAGGAGCTTGACGGCCTGAAACTGGCGTTCCTCGACACTCTGCCCGCGGTGCTCGTAGTTACGCGTCTTGAAGCCACCGATGGCCACCACGTCGTCGCCCTCCACGAAGTCAACGATCGCCTCCTCAGCTTTCTCACCAAGCAAGACAAGCTTGAAATACCTCGTGCCGAGGAGCGTGAGACTGCCATCTGCCTCGTCTCGATACTGCTTCTGTCCAAGCTGGCCGATGAACAGTGCGAGCCCATCGGAGAGACGCTTGAGCTGAGGAGCACGGGAGAGGTAACCCGGGAGAGCCGTCTTGGTGTGCAGTTCCATCGCTTCGTCCTTCTCATTTCACGGTCCCGCTTGCTGCGCGACATCTCTACGGGCCAGGTGCGCTCTCCGTGCCTGCCGGGTCATCTGCACACGGCGCACCTGAACCGGTCGCGGCATCCCGGTAGTGGAGTTGCGCTTCGACCGTGCGCCGGTCCGCGACGAGTTGCTTGCCGTCGGCACGCTGGGTCCAGCGGCGCAGCCGTGAGACGATCGGGGGCGCCGCGCGCAGCAGCACAAGACCTGTACCGAACGGGAGGCGGCGGATCGCGTCGGGTGGCATGATCGGCACCCGGCGGATCGATCGCTGTGCCGATCGTGAGCCGTGGTCGCCGACCGTCGTGGAGTCGGTGACCTCGTCTCGTTCGCCGATGAGCGTTGAGAGGTCTTGGAGATCGCGACTGTTGGAGGCGCCGCCGAGGATGATCTTCACGATCGCGGCATCCCAGATCGCGGATGCCGCGTTTTCCGACCATTGCTCCCGCGCTTGCGCAAGCGACTGCAAGACGGGCATTGTCGTGATCCCGGTGCCGCCTCCCTCAGCCATGAGCGTCGGCAGCGAGGGAAGCGGGCTGAGATTCGCCACCTCATCGAGAGCAAGTAGCAACGGTGGGTCGAGTCTCGCCCCGGGACTGCTTGCGGCTATGCGGCGGGCTGCTTCTACGACATCTTCGATGAGCGCTGCGACCAGCGGGGCGCTGTTGTTCGCGCCTGCGGCTGTCGCCAGCAAGTAGAGGGTGCCTCTCTGTTTGAGGAACGATTCGGGGTCGAACATCTCATCAGGGCCCGGGGTGACGGCATCGAGGACGCGCGGGTCAGCGAGGGCGGAGAGTGCGAGTGAGACGCCCTGCCAGATCGAGTCCCTGGTGCGCGGGTCGGCTTCGAGCATGGCCTGCAACGCTTCGGCCCAGCCTCCGGCAGCGCTCGGGTGCGTGCCGAGGATCGACACGGCATCGCCCGCAGCGGCAGGGTCGAGCGTCCAACGGAACAGATCCGCTGGCTGCCGGCCGTCAAGAGCTGCGGCGTGCAGCAGGCATTGGAGCGCGACGCGGGTTTTCGCTTCCCAGAAGTCGCCGCCCTCGACGCCTCCTTTCCCGAGCCCAGTAGCAGAGGCAAGGCCCGCGGCGCGGATCATGGCTGTCAGTGGCGCATCGCATCCTCGGACGGGCGACCAGCGCAGCCCGGCTGGGATGCCTGCTGCGAGGCCTTGCGGGTCGAATACTGCGACTGGGCCGATACGTTCGCGCGCGCGGATGGTCGCGGTCACATTGTCCGGCCGCGTTGAGGTAGTCATCACGGCGCCTGGGGCGGAGAGGATCGAGTTGATGACGATATGCACCCCTTTCCCGCTTCGGGGTGGCCCGATGAGCAGGATCGAGTCTTCGACCGAGGCCCACACCTCAACCCCGCGCGACGCCCCGACGCGGTACCCCACGTCGGCCGGTTCCGGGTGGCCGAGGGAGGGGCGCAGGGTGCCTGCGCGTGCGAGCAGGGCGCGCGGAGATCCGGCTCTGGCGACTTCGGCCCGGGTGGCGATTCCTGCGATGCGGTACGGGTCGGTCGCCTGGCGCCGGCTGTTGTGCCGGATCGTCGACCATATCCACCAGCCGGCCGCTGCGGCCGCAAGGATCATCACGCCTGCGACGAGCCAGTAGACGACCGGCTTCAGGCCGGGCGCATCGAGTGCAGTGGCGGGGTCGCCGGGGTGCAGGAGCACCCCGGCACCAGCACCGATCCCTCCGGTGGGCTGCATTGATCCCGTGAGGAACGCGGCGACGCTTCCCGCAACACGGAGGATCGCCGCCAGGATCGCCAGCGCGGCAAGCCCGACGAGGGCAGCGTTCGTGAGCTCGTCGCCGAGACTCCCGGTGGGGCGGATCGGGGAACTCATTGCGGTTCCCCGACGCAGACCGTTGCCGAGATGCGGCCCAGCAGCACGGCTTCGCCGGTGGGCGAATGCTCAAGGTAACGGGAGTCGATCAGCGCCCGTGCGATCCCGTCCGGCCCTGACTCGGCGTGCGCGATGATGACCGCCACCGCGACCTCTTCTCCGGGGATCATCCCGGACCCGGCGAACTGCATCAGACGCGGCGGCGCCGGGGCTGGCTCCACGGCTGACGCGACCTTCACGGAGGACTCAACGGCGGATGCCTGCGGTTCAGCCTTGCGGGGTGCGCGTGGGGTGTAGAAGTCGGTGATCGTGCGCCCGTCCGTCTCGACCACGTCGACGCGGAGGGTGCGGCCGGTCTGCTGGCTGATCGCGTCGACGATCGCGGGGAACGACGCACGCCGCCACGGCGGCGAGAACTCGGGCGGCAGGTACGGTGCCCCATCGACGGTGACAGTCAGGGTGCCGTCGTCCGCGACGACGATCCGCACCATCACGGCCGTCGGGTCGGTGTGCTTCGAGTGATCGCGTTTCGACATGTGGGAATCTCCTTTGTCAGGGGTGGAGGGCAGAGCTCGGCCCTGACGCGCAGCACGCCAGGGCCAGGACTGGAATGAGGGTCAGAGGGGGGCCCGACCCGCCGAGCGGCTCGCCTCCGGTGCGGCTCGGCGGGCGGCCTGCTGATAGGCGGGCGGGAGCCGGTACGCTGCCGGAGCAGGGTCGAGCATCGACTCGACATCCCCGGCACCAGTGACGACCTCAGCGAGCTCCTCCGCAAGGAGCAAGTTGCAGCCGTTCGACGCGGCGGAGGTGATCGGGCCAGGCACGGCGCCGATGCGACGCCCCAGATCGTATGCAGCCATCGCGACCCTTAGGCTGCCCGATCGGGATGTGGCCTCGGGAATCACCGTCGCTGCACTGAGCGCGGCCATCAGGCGGGCACGAGCAACGAATCGATCCCGGCTCGGTGAGAACCCGGGCGGCACTTCAGAGAGCAGCAGGCCGCCGCCGTCCGCAATGCGCTGGAACAGAGAAGCATGTGCAGCCGGATAAGGGCGGTCGACGCCACCCGCAAGCACCGCGATCGTCGACCCGGACCGGACTGCGGTCGCAGCACGGTGTGTTTCGGCGTCGATGCCGTAGGCGCCGCCGGCCACGATGATCCGCTCAGCATGGGTCAGATTGGAGGCGAGTTCGCCCGTGACGTGCTCGCCGTAACTAGTGGCGGCGCGGGCTCCGGTGATCGTGACGCGATCGTTCAGCGGCGCGGTGAGGTAGGAGACAGCGCCTCGCAGCCATAGAGCGGTGGGGGCGCGGTTGCCCAGATCGTTGAGGGCGGTCGGCCACTCATCGTCGCTGGGGATGAGGATGCGCAGCCCGAGGCGGTCAGTCTCCGCGAGTGCCTGCGTGACCGTGCGGGCATCCATTCGCGGGGCGACCTTGTTGCGCCACAGCCTGGCCTCGACCGCATCGACGTTCTTCGGGAGTGCGCCGGCACCGGCTGCCAGGCGCACGGTCTCGACCGCGCCGACCGCGGCGAGGAGCCTGCCGGTCACGGCGTCGTCGGGCTCCAAGGTCGATGCCAGGGCGACCCGTGCGGAGCGTTCGTCCTTGGCGAGAGAAGTGATCGTGACCATGCCCGGCTCCCATCCGTGTGTGCCAGACAGGTGCGCGAGCGCCGCCCGAATCCCCGGGCGCACCTCTTACGAATGTCGCCGGAGCGTCGTACTCTGGAGGGGAGGCAGATTCCTCCTTGATGTGGCGTCCCTCGCGGACAGGCCCTCGGGCCACTCTCTACGCACTGTCTCGTCACCTGACCGTGCCACGAGAGGAAACGCCATGATCCGACTGCTCTGGGCGCTCAGCGCCCACGCCCGCTACTACCTGCGGCGTTACATGCCCACCAACATCGCGCTCGACGCGATCCGCACCCGCCGCGGCCTGAAGTGGGGCATCCTCGCGATGCTCCTCGCGGTCCCGTACTTCCTCGCAGCGAACTACTGCATCACGCTGATCGAGGGCGGCGGCCCGGGCTGGCTGAACCTCCTCGTGCTCCTGTTCTGCTGGAATGCGCTCAAGTTCCTCATCATGGGCCTGGTCAGTGTCATCTTGCTCGTCCGCGCCCGCGTCCAGGAGGCCGTCGAGCGTCGCCGCCCGCCGCAGCAGGTCGGCGAGCTCGGCGGCCTCGGTGGCCAACGGCTCGTCAGCGGTGTCGGTCACCGAGTCGAGCTCGTCGGCGATCGCGTCGAGGGTGACTCCCCTCGCCGTCACCTCCGGTGCGCCGGCCAGCACCTCGGCCCCGGCGGCCGCGGCTGCCGCCGCTCGGAGCCCGGGGTCGGCCGACGTCCACTCGCCCTCGAGCTGGCCGGCGGTGAGGGTGACCTCCGCCTCGAGGGTGTCGCCGGTCGTCGGGTCCTGCCAGCGGAGGGAGGCGGTCGCCACCACCGTCGACGGCTCGAGGTCCTGGTCGGTCAGCTCCACCTCGAACAGGGCCGTCACGTCGTG
>JAGQTL010000007.1 GCA_020439035.1 Leucobacter sp.
GCAACGCGCCGTTCATCGTGTTCGAGGACGCGGATCTCGACCGTGCGGTCGAGGGCGCGCTGCTCGCGAAGTTCCGCAACATCGGCCAGGCGTGCACGGCGGCGAACCGCATCATCGTGCACGAGTCGGTCGCCGACGAGTTCTCGCGCCGCGTGGGTGAGCGCGTCGCAGCCATGAGCATCGGCCGCGGTGCCGAGGAGGGCAACGACATCGGCGCCCTCGTCGACGACAAGGCCGTGGCGAACACCGCGCGCCTCGTGGCGGATGCCGTCGAGACCGGCGCCACGATCGTGACCGGCGGCCAGGCCGTCGACGGCCCGGGCAACTTCTTCCAGCCCACCGTGGTCGACGGGCTCAGCCCGCAGTCGGCGATCATGCGCGAAGAGATCTTCGGCCCGGTGCTCGGCATCATCCGCTTCTCCACCGAGGAGGAGGCGGTCGAGATCGCGAACAACACCGAGTACGGTCTGATCAGCTACGTGTTCACCGAGAACATCCACCGCGGGCACCGCATGGTGGACAAGCTCGAGACCGGCATGATGGGCCTCAACACGGGCCTCGTCTCGAACGCCGCGGCGCCGTTCGGCGGCGTGAAGCAGTCGGGCGTCGGCCGCGAGGGCGGCTTCGAGGGCATCCACGAGTTCCTCTCGACGAAGTACACGCTGATCCCGCGCGCATAGGCGCACGAGAGACGCGAGGCGCCGGGGTTCCATTGCGGATCCCGGCGCCTTTCGCCGTTCGCGCCTGTGGGGATCAGGCGACCTCGGCCCACCAGAGCACGGTCTCGCCGTAGCGCTTCTCCCGGATGCGGGCGAGGCCGGCGGGCCACCCGGGCTCCGGGGAACGGCTCGAGCGCTCGACCAGCACCACGGCGTCTGCCGCGAGCAGCGGGACGAGCGCCGTGAGGTTGGCGGTGAGCTCGGCCTCGTCGAGGTCATAGGGAGGGTCGAGGAGCGCGACGTCGAAGGCCGCTTGTGGATCGGCGGCGTCCAAGTAGGTCTGCACGCCCTGCCGCACGACATCGGCGTGCGGCGATCCACTCGCCGGGCCCACCGCCGCGAGCACCGTGCGCGCGTTGCGCTGCGCGACCTGCGCCGCCTGCGGGTGCTTCTCGACCAGCACGGCCACAGCCGCCCCGCGGCTGATCGCCTCGAGACCGAGCGCACCGGAGCCCGCGTAGAGGTCGAGCACGCGGCAGCCCTCGATCAGCCCCCAGGAGTCGAGTGCCGAGAAGATCGCCTCGCGCACGCGGTCGCTCGTCGGCCGGGTACCCGCCTTCGGCACCTCGAGCCGCAGGGAGCCGGCCCTGCCCGCGATGATCCTCGTCACGGGGTACGAGCCTACCCGTGCGAGCCGCGTGCCCGCCGCTGCGCGGCCTGGCGGGGTCGCGAGGCTTCGGGGAGCCCGGGGGAGCGCCGAGTCGGCGGATCGGTTCGTCGGAGGTGCCGACTACCCTTGAACCATGAGCACCGCCACCCTCGACAGCCGTCTCGACGGCGTCGTCGGCGGGCGCACGGCCGGGGTGCTGCGCACGGCCTTCGGCTTCGAGTCCGTGCGCGACCTGCTCTGGCACCTGCCGCGCCGCTACTCCAACCGCGGCGAGCTCACGCCGCTCATCGGGCTGCCGGTCGGCGAGCACGCCACCGTGCTCGCGCAGGTGCTCGACGTGCGAGAGCGGCGCATGCAGCGGCGCAACGGCAAGCTGCTCGAGGTGCGCATCACCGACGGCGTCGGCACGCTCCAGCTCACCTTCTTCAACCAGGCCTGGCGCATTCGCGAGCTGGTGCCGGGAGCGCGCGGCATCTTCGCGGGCAAGGTCAGCGACTACCGGGGCCAGCTGCAACTGCAGCATCCCGATTACGAACTGTTCGATCGCCACGGCGAAGCGCAGAGCGGCGTCGCGCTCGGGGAGCAGCAGCAGGAGGAGCTCGAGAGCGCGGCCGCGCGCGCCTTCGCGGAGCGCCCCGTGCCGATCTACCCGGCGACGGCCAAGGCTCCCAGCTGGAGCATCCAGCGGGCGGTCGAACTCGCGCTCGATGCCGTGGCCCCGGTGGCGGATCCGATGCCGCGCGAGCTCCGGGAGGCCGAGGGCATCATCCCGCTCGCGCAGGCGCTCGAGCAGGTGCATCGCCCGGAGCGCGCGGAGGACTGGCGGAGTGCGCGCGACAGCCTGCGCTTCCGCGAGGCGTTCGACCTGCAGCTGGCGCTCCTCGACCGGCGGCGCCGCTTCGGTCTCGCGGTCGGCACCCCGCGGCCCCCGGTCGAGGGCGGCCTGCTCGCGGCCTTCGACGCCGCGCTGCCCTTCGCGCTCACCGCCGGCCAGGCGGCAGCGGCCGAGACGATCTCCCGGGAGCTGGCCGAGCCGCACCCCATGCATCGGCTGCTGCAAGGAGAGGTGGGCTCGGGCAAGACCGTGGTGGCGCTCCGAGCCATGCTGCAGGTCGCCGAGCCGGGCGAGAGCTGCCCCGCGGACGTCGGGGGTCAGAGCGCGCTGCTCGCGCCGACGGAGGTGCTGGCGGGGCAGCACTACCGCAGCGTGGTCGAAGCGCTGGGGCCCGCGCTGGTGGAGCGGGTGAAACCCGTGCTGCTGACGAGCCGGATGCCGGCGGGGGAGCGGCGTCGCACGCTGCTTGAGATCGCGAGCGGCGCGGCGCGGATCGTCATCGGGACGCATGCGCTGATGGCCGATGGGGTGAGCTTCTTCGATCTCGGGCTGATCGTGGTCGACGAGCAGCACCGCTTCGGCGTCGAGCAGCGCGAGGCGCTGCGGCTCAAAGGCGCCGAACCGCACGTGCTCGCGATGACGGCGACGCCCATCCCGCGCACCGTGGCGCTCACCGCATTCGGCGACCTCGAGTCGAGCGTGATCCGCGATCTGCCGCCCGGGAGGCAGGGTACGGAGACCTTCGTCGTACCGATTTTCGAGAAGCCGCGCTGGGCCGAGCGCGCCTGGCTGCGCACCACGGAGGAGGTCGCGGCGGGCCGGCAGGTGTACGTCGTCTGCCCGGCCATCGCCGCGAACACGCGCGAGGAGGGCGACGAGGATCCCACGTCGGCCGAGGCGGCGGACGGCGGCGAGGGCGCCGTGCCCGCGCGCCCGCTCGCGAGCGTCGATGCGACCGTCGCCGAGCTTCGCGCCCGCCCCGACTTCGCGGGGCTGAGGATCGCCGCGCTGACGGGGGCCATGCGGTCGGAGGAGAAGGACGCGGTCATGCGCGCATTCGCCGCTGGCGAGATCGACGTGCTCGTCGCGACCACCGTGATCGAGGTCGGGGTCAACGTGCCGAACGCCTCGACGATGATCGTGCGCGACGCTGATCGATTCGGCATCGCCCAGCTGCATCAACTCCGCGGCCGGGTCGGTCGTGGCGCGCACGCCGGGCTCTGCCTGCTGCTCACCGCGGCCGAGCCCGAGAGCCTGGCGAGGCAGCGGGTCGAAGCGGTCGCCGAGACGAGCGATGGCTTCGTGCTGGCCGAGCGCGACCTCGAGTTCCGCCGCGAGGGCGACATCCTGGGCACCGCGCAATCGGGGGGTCGCTCGACGCTACGGCTCCTCCGGGTCGCCGAGCACGGCGAACTGATCGCGCATGCCCGCGAGGTGGCGGCCACGCTGCTCGACCGCGATCCCGAGCTCGAGAGCGCCCCCGGCCTCGCCGAACTCCTTCGCCGCGAGGCCGAGCAGCACCGGCTCGAAAACCTGGCGAAGTCCTGACGGCGGTCCGATATCTGGCCGGGGGAATGGACGAGGCCCTAGGCTGAGAGCATGAGCAGTATCGCCGTCGTGCCAGGTTCGTTCGATCCCGTGACCCTCGGGCATCTCGATGTGATCCGCCGGGCGGCCACTATCTTCGACGAGGTGCACGTGCTCGTCGTGCACAACCCCGACAAGAACGCGATGCTTCCGATCGCTGAGCGCGTGGGGCTGCTGCAGAAGTCGATCGCCGAGGATCCGGCGATCACGGGGAACATCATCGTGGCGTCGTGGTCGGTCGGCCTGCTCGTCGATTACTGCACCGAGGTGGGCGCGAGCGTGCTCGTGAAGGGCATCCGCTCGCAGATCGACGTCGCCTACGAGACCCCGATGGTGCTGATGAATCGCAGCCTCGCGAACGTGGAGACCGTCTTCCTGCTGCCCGAGCCCGCGCACGCCCACGTGTCGAGCTCACTCGTGCGCCAGGTGGCCGCGCTCGGCGGCGACGTGAGCGAGTACGTGCCGCCGGCCGTCGCGCGCTACCTCGATACGACGCGACCTGCCTGAACGCCTCGTTCATGTGTCAGTTCGGGCCGCTATTCGCGGGAAAAGTGCAGCAAACTGACAGATGAGCCGTCGCGCGGGCGCGCGAGGGTGAGAGCGCGCGGGGGCCCGCGGGCAACGCGGGAACGCCCCGGCGGGTAGGCTGGCACGGTGAGCAGCAACCGCGTCTTCGAAGAGAACATTCGCGAGATCATCAATCGCCCGGGCGAGATGCGCGAGCGCGAGCGCGGCTTCGCGGCCCCCGAGGCCCTGGGCGAGGCGCTTGCCTCGGTGCCCGCCGGCGAGCGGATCGACCTCCGCGTGCGCCTCGAATCGGTGCACGAGGGCATTCTGGTCTCGGCGCATGTCGACACGACCATGCACGCCGAATGCGGGCGGTGCCTCGAGCCGTTCACCGCGCCCCTCGAAGTCGATTTTCAAGAACTTTTCGCGTATACTCCTTCGGAGGCCGACGAGTACGGGGTTCACGGTGATCACGTGAATCTTGAACCCCCACTCCGAGACGCGGTAGTGCTGGCACTGCCGTTTCAGCCCGTGTGCCGCCCGGATTGTCCGGGTCTCGATCCCGAGACCGGTCAGCTGCGCGATGCCGAGGCTGCCGCCGAGGCCCGCGCGGTCGATCCGCGCTGGGCTGCGCTGGCCGGATTGCTGGCTGAAGATGAAGACGTGGATCGGGTATCCGATCCTGAGAGCAAGTAGGAAAGAGAGCATCATGGCTGTTCCCAAGCGCAAGATGTCGCGTTCGAACACCCGCCACCGCCGTTCGGCGTGGAAGGCGGAGGCGCCGAAGCTGGTCAAGACCGTCGAGGGCGGCCGGACCGTCTACAGCCTGCCGCACCGCGCGCGCGTGGTCGAGGACTCGCAGGGCAACGCCCTGTTCCTCGAGTACAAGGGCCGCAAGGTCGCAGACGCCTGAATTCTCGGCACGGGTGTGCGTGCGCACCCGTCGCACGTTTTCGGCACGGGTGCGCACACGCACCCGTCGCATGATGGGCGGTATCGGAAGCGATACCGCCCATCTTTCGGTTGAGGCATGGATGAGGTCGTGGTGACAGCGCAGGTTCCGGGTGCTTCGGATTCGCGAGAGGATTCCGCCGCGCCCGAGGCGACGGGTGACTTCCGCGCGTCGCTCGGCGTCGCGGTCGACCCCGCGCTGCTCGAGCTCGCGCTCACGCACCGTTCCTGGGCGTTCGAGCACGGCGGGGCTCCCCACAACGAGCGGCTCGAGTTCCTCGGGGACGCGATCCTCGGCCAGGCCGTCACCGTGAAGCTCTATCGCGACTACCCCGACCTCGACGAGGGCCAGCTGGCGAAGCGCCGGGCGGCGCTCGTCTCGAGCGTGGCGCTCGCCGAGGTGGCGCGCCGCATCGAGCTCGGGGCGCAGGTTCGCCTCGGCGTAGGGGAGGAGCGCACGGGCGGCCGGAACAAGGACAGCATCCTCGCCGATACCGTCGAGGCGGTGATCGGGGCCGTCTACCTCTCGACCGATCCCCAGACCGCCGCGGCGTTCGTGCTCGGCCTGATCGAGCCGCTCCTCGACGACCCCGAGCGCTTCACCGTCGCCCTCGACCCCAAGACCACGCTGCAGGAGTTCGCGGCGGCCCGTGGGCTGCCGCATCCGCAGTACGACGTGACGAGCGAGGGGCCGGACCACGATCGTCGCTTCACCGCACGGGTGGAGCTCGACGGCGTACTTGGTTCGGGTGTCGGAACGAGCAAGAAGGCGGCCGAGCTCGCCGCCGCACGCGAGGTGGTCGGCAAGCTCCAGAATCGCCGCGCCTCGCGCAAGAAGCGGAAGTAGCGGGGTGCCCGAACTCCCCGAAGTTGAGGTCGTGCGTAGGGGCCTCGCGCCGGCGGTGAGCGGGGCGCAAATCATCGCGGCCGAGGTGAGGGATCCGCGGGCGCTCAAGCGGCACCTGCCGCTGGCCGGCGACGACGGGCTCGGCGGGCACGGGGTGTCGCTCACCCCGAAGGCGGCCGCGCGGCGCGCCGCAGATTTCGAGCGCCGCGTCACCGGGGTCGGCCTGGATGCGCCGGTGCGCCGGGGCAAGTTCCTCTGGATCCCGCTCGCGGGCCGCGACGACGCGCTGCTCGCGCACCTCGGCATGAGCGGGCAACTGCTGCTGCGCGACGTCGATGCCGCGGATGATCGGCACGTGCGGATCCGCTTGTGGATCGCGCACCCCGCGCACGGCGAGTTGCGCCTCGACTTCGCCGACCAGCGCCTGTTCGGCTCGCTCGCGCTCGACCGGCTCGAACCGTCGCCCGACGGGGTCGGCGTGATCCCGAGCCAGGCCGCGCGCATCGCGCGGGATCCGCTCGATCCCGCGTTCGACGACGCGGGGTTCATCACGGCGCTGCGCACGCGGCGCGCGGGCGTGAAGCACGCGCTGCTCGATCAGGGGCTCCTCAGCGGGGTCGGCAACATCTACGCCGATGAGGCGCTCTGGCGGGCGTGCCTGCATCCCGAGACGCCGAGCGAACGCATCGGCGGGCGCAAGGCCGCGGAACTGCTGGCGCGGGTGCGCGAGGTGTTCGCGCAGGCGCTCGCCGAGGGCGGCACGAGCTTCGACGAGCAGTACGTGAACGTCAACGGCGAGGCCGGCTACTTCGCGCACTCGCTGCA
>JAGQTL010000125.1 GCA_020439035.1 Leucobacter sp.
GCCGAGGATCGCGGCATCCGCTGCGTCGTGCTCGACTATGACGCGATGCGCGGGATGGAGGAACGGAACACGCTGTTCTGACCTCGGCGCGATCAGCGGCCGAGCCCCGCGAGGATGATCGCGAGGCCGCGGTCGAACCCCTGCGCGGCCTCGCCCGCGGGATCCCGGCGCGCCGGCCCGGGCAGGGCGCCGAGCGCATACGCCTGCAGCTGCGTCTGCGTGGCCTGCGCCTGCCCGAAGACGTAGAGCAGCAGCGTGCGCGCGCCGTCGCCTCCGACCATCTCGGCGAGCCTCGCTTCGACGTCCGAGGCGCCGAGGCGGAATGCCGACGCCGTCGCCACGACCTCCGCGCCGTCGCGCACGGCGAGGAGCGCGGCGCGCAGCGAGCGACAGAGAATCGCGGGACTCTCGCCCCGCACGTCGCGCACGATCTCGTCGGCCATGTGTGCGAGCAGGGTCTGCTTGTCGGGCACATGGTGGTACAGCGCGCTCGCCTGCACGCCGAGCTCGGCGGCGACCCGGCGCATCGTGCAGTGCTCGAGGCCGTGCGCATCGAGCACCTGCAGCGCCGCGCTCACCACATCGGATCGACGGTTGCGCATGCGATCAGCCTACCGCTAACCTGAACAGCGTTCATGTGAACGTTGTTCACCTCTCGCGAAAGCCTGGTTCTGGCCACGGAGGAGCACCGCGTCGCATGCGCAGTCGCCCGCGCGTCAGCATCCGCAATCGAAGGACACCCCATGACCGGCAACCACCCCGCCGCACCGCGCCCCTCACGGCGGCGCCCCGTCACCGACCTCGCCCTCATCGCCGTCTTCGCGGCGCTGATCGCCGCCTGCTCGGTCGTCTCGATCCCGATCGGCGCCGCCCCGATCACGCTGCAGACCTTCGCCGTGCTGCTCGCCGGCGCCGTGCTGGGCTCGGCCCGCGGCCTCCTCGCCGTGCTTCTCTACCTCGCGCTCGGCGCCATCGGCCTCCCCGTGTTCGCCGGCTTCAGCGCCGGCCTCGCCCCGTTCGCCGGCCCCACCGTCGGCTACCTCGTGAGCTTCCCGCTCGCGGCCTGGCTGACCGGCTTCATCGTGGAGCGGCTGCCGCGTCGCTCCCCCGCCATCGACGGCGCCCTCATCTTCGCCGCGGCCCTCGTGGGCACGCTCGTGTTCACCTACACGCTCGGCGTCCTCGGGCTCGCCTGGCGCGCAGGCATGACCCTCGGCGAGGCATTCCTGCTCAACCTCGGCTTCGTGCCGCTCGATCTCGTGAAGATCGTGCTCGTCGCGGTCGTCGCCACCGCGGTGCATCGTGCGTTCCCGGACCTGCTCCCACGGCGGGCAGCCAGCGCCGCCCGCGACCTCGCGAGCCCGGCCGCCTGATCACCCGATCGCCGCACTTCCGGCGCTCGCCGCCGGGCTGCGAGGATGAGAGAGTGGATCGCCAGATGATCAGGTTCGACGCGGCCGAAGTGATCGCCCCCGCGGCCGGCGGATCCGTGCGGGTGCTGCAGCCGATCACGCTCGAGCTCACCGAGCAGCGCATCGCGCTCATCGGCGCGAACGGGTCGGGCAAGTCGACCCTCGCGCGGCTGGTGAACGGACTCGTGCTGCCGAGCACCGGCACCGTCACCGTGCGCGGGCGCGATACCGCGCACGACGGCGCCGCGGTGCGGCGGCTCGTGGGCTTCGCGTTCACCAACCCGGCGGCGCAACTCGTCATGCCGACCGCGCTCGAGGATGTGGCGCTCTCGCTCCGGCGCACGCATCCGCGCAAGGCTCGCCGCCTCGACGCCGCCCGCGCCGTGCTGGCGCGCTTCGGGCTCGAGCAGCTCGGCGAGCGCAGCGTGCACACGCTCTCCGGCGGGCAGCAGCAGCTGCTCGCCCTGGCCGGCGTGCTGGCCGGCGAGCCCGAGATCCTCGTCGCCGACGAGCCGACCACGCTGCTCGACCTGCGCAACTCCCGCGCGATGACAGAGCTGCTGCTCAGTCTGCGGCAGCAGCTCATCGTCGCCACGCACGACCTCTCGCTCGCCGCCCGCTGCGAACGCGTGATCGTGATGGAGGCGGGTGCCGTCGCATTCGACACCGCCGCCGAAGGGGCCGGCCCGGACGAAGCCGTGCGCTGGTACGGGGCGCGCGCATGACCGTGCCGGTTGCGCAGGTTGCACGGGTTGCGCCCCTTGCCCGCCTCTCCCCGGGGTGGAAGCTGCTGGGGCTCGCGCTCTTCGGCATCGCCGTGATCGCCGTGCCCGGATGGATCCCCGCACTGGTCGCAACCGGTATCGGCCTGGCCCTGACGCTCGTCTCCGGGGTGTGGGGCTCCTCCCGCCGGCGCGAGCTGCTGCGGCCGCTCCGCGCCTTCGCCGTCGTCGGCGCGCTGCTCTTCGCCTTCCAGCTCTGGCAGCACGGGTGGGAGCGTGCGACGGAGGTCGTCGCGGGCCTGCTCGCCCTCCTGCTCGCGGCCATCGCCGTCACCGCGAGCACGGCCGTCGACGACATGCTCGACGCGATCGCGCGGGCACTCTCGCCGTTGCGCCCGCTCGGCGTCGACCCCGAGCGGGTCGCGCTCGCCTTCTCGCTCGCCATCCGGTCGCTGCCGCTCGCCTTCGCGGTCGCACGCGACACCCGGGAAGCCGCGCGGGCCCGTGGCCTCGAGCGCAGCCTCCGCGCGTTCGCTGTGCCCTTCGCCCTGCGCATGGTGCTGCACGCGCGCGACACCGGCGCGGCGCTCCACGCGCGCGGCCTCGGCGACGAGCCCGCGTAGGCTTGGTGGCATGGCCAAAGCGCAGATTCCCGAGGGGCTCACCGCCGACTACGAGAACGCCGAAGTGCGGGCCGCCCTCGATGCCCTGCAGCAGGCGCCCGACTACGCGCACCTCGCGGCGTTCCTGAATGCGCTGCGCGAGGGGTATCTCGTGGTCGACGTCACGGGCACTCCGAAAGAGAAGGCGACGCGCATCCGCACGATCCGCTCGACCACGGGCCAGCTGCTGCTGCCCGTCTTCACCTCGATGGCCGAGCTCCGCGCCGCGGTGCCGAAGGCCAAGGCCGACAAGGTCAAGGGCGCGATCCTGCCGGCCCTCGAAGCGCTGCGCCTGATCCGCTCGGATCGCTTCGTCGCCGCGCAGGTCGATGCGGGGTCGGCCGCGCTCGTCGTGCTCCGCAAATACATCGACCGCGTGATCGACGGCGATGTCCTCGACGCGGCGGCCGTCGAGGGCATGCGCTGACGGTCGCGACCGCTACCGCGCCGAGGGCAGAACGCAGAAGACAGAGGGCAGGGTCAAACGCCGAACCGCCACCGCCCGAGGGCGATGGCGGTTCGCGCGGTTCAAAGCGCGCCAGGTGCTACTTCACGCTGAACGCGCGCACGATCTGCATGACGCCCATCACGATCATCGAGATGCCGATGAGGATCCACAGGGTCACGGCGCTCAGCATCGGCGAGAAGATGAGCACGAGGCCGGCGATCACGCTGATGATGCCGTAGAAGATCGTGAGCCCCTTGCTGCCGGTGCTGTTGAGCGAGCTGAAGGCGACGACGCCTTCGAGGATCCACATCACGCCGATCAGCACCGTGAGGAAGGTCGCGAGGATGACCGCGCTGGCCTGGATGTTCGTGAAGAGGATGACGCCTGCGACGACGTAGAGGAGGCCGAGGAGCGCGTGGCCGGTGCGCGGCCATCCGGCCAGCGAGCGCGAGAAGATCGCCGTGCCGAGGTACACGGCGCCGCTGCCGACCATGTAGAGGGCGACGACGACCGCGAGGATGAGCATCATCGCGGCGCCGGTCTTCACCGGGTTGACCAGGATGAGGATGCCGAGCACGAGGGCGACGAAGCCGCCGAGGCCCAGCATCGTGCGCACGGAATCGATCGCCCGGCGCTCCACTTGAATGTCGACGTCTGTATCCGTCATGATGATCTCCGTTCGCGGAATGCATGGTGACTGCACCGCCGCTGCGATGCGTATTCCCAGGATGCACCCCGTGAGGCCCGAATGCGACCGCCGCACCGGAGTGCCGCCATTCCGGCTGCCACCGATGCCGACCGGGGCGAGGGGCGCTGAGCCGGCCCCGAGTGCCGCGCTCCGCGCCGCGCCGAGGCCGCACTGACGGCCGCGCATAGGATTGACGCATGCGACGGATCCTCACGTACGGCACCTACGACCTCTTGCACTGGGGCCACATCCGTCTGCTGCAGCGCGCCCGTGCCCAGGGAGACTACCTCGTGGTCGCGCTCAGCACCGAGGAGTTCAACGCCGGCAAGGGCAAGAAGACCTACCACGACTTCGACACGCGCAAGCTCATGCTCGAGGCCGTGCGCTACGTCGACCTCGTGATCCCCGAGAGCACCTGGGATCAGAAGATCGGCGACGTGCAGAAGTATGAGATCGACGCCGTCGTGATGGGCGGCGACTGGGAGGGCGACCCCCGCTTCGAGGTGCTGAAGGACTACTGCGAGGTGATCTACCTCGATCGCACCGAGGGCGTCTCGACCACGAAGATCAAGCGGGATCTGGGCGTAAACGCCTAGACCGGCGGCGGCGGGGCGCCTCCGAACGCGGCTGCGCCGCCGGATCCTCGATCGGAACCCGGCGGCGCAACCTCATAGCACTCGCTACAGCACCTTCGAGAGGAACGCCTTCGTGCGCTCGCGCTGCGGGTTCGTGAGCACCTCGGTGGGATCCCCCGCCTCGACCACCACGCCGCCGTCCATGAAGACGAGCGTGTCGGCGACCTCGCGTGCGAACCCCATCTCGTGCGTCACCACGACCA
>JAGQTL010000126.1 GCA_020439035.1 Leucobacter sp.
GGTGCCGCCCGGCTTCAGCTCGCCCGAGGCCTCGGCCGCGTCGATGATGGCGATGCCGATGCGATCCTTCACGCTGCCCGCCGGGTTGTAGAACTCGAGCTTCGCGTAGACCTCGGCGCCCGCGCCCTCGGTGACGCGGTTCAGGCGCACGAGCGGGGTGTTGCCGAATGCCTGGGTGATGTTGTCGAACGTGCGGGCCATGTGCAGGGATCCTTCTTTCGTGTGAAACTTCAACGAATCAGAACTATACTGGAAAGTTATTGCAGAGTTCATCTCCGCTTATGAATGTGACGCGAGATTGCACGCCGGTCCGTAGAGTTGTGGGGTGCGAATCGATGAACTGCTGAACGAAGTGAGCGGTCGGCTGGAACGCGCCGGCATCATGAGCGCCCGCGCCGACGCCGAGTTGATCATCGGGCACGTCCTCGGCGAGCGCCGCGGACGCGTGCAGGCGCTCACGATGCTCGGCACGGCGATCGACGAGGATCGGGCCGAGCGGATCCGCGCGCTCGCGGGTGAGCGAGAGGATCGCGTGCCGCTGCAGCATCTGACCGGCCGCGCGCCCTTCCGCACCATCGAGCTGAGCGTCGGGCCCGGCGTGTTCGTGCCGCGGCCGGAGACGGAGATCGTGGCGCAGTTCGCCGTCGACGCGCTGGCAGCGGTGCCCGACCCGTCGCCGGTCGCCGTCGACCTGTGCACGGGCAGCGGCGCGATCGCGCTTGCGCTCGCGACCGAGGTGCCGACCGCGCGCGTGTGGGCGGTCGAGAAGAGCCGCGAGGCGCACGCGTGGGCCGAGCGCAATGTCCGGGAGCTCGGCGACGACCGGGTCGAGCTCATCCTCGGCGATGCCGCCGACGCCGCGCGGCTGTTGCCCCCCGAGCTGGTCGGGCGAGTGCACGTGCTGATCTCGAACCCTCCGTACGTGCCCGATGACATGGTGCCGCGCGATCCCGAGGTGCGCGAGCACGACCCCGAGCAGGCGCTCTACGGCGGCGCGGACGGGCTCGATCTCGTGCGCGCGATCAGCCGCACGGGGCTCGATGTCGTCGCGCCCGGCGGCCTCATCGTGATCGAGCATGCGGAGGTGCAGGGCGAGGCCATCCGCGCGCTGCTCGCGGCCGACGGGTGGCGGGCGCCGGCGACCCACCGGGATCTCACGCTGCGGGATCGCGCCACCACGGCGGTGCGCTGAGGCGCGCGGCTCGAAGGTACCGGCGATAGACTCGTGCCTTGTGAGTGAGGTCTTCGACTGCAACGACAGCAGCAAGCTGATCGGCGCCGCACGCGCCGCCCGCCAGGCCATCGGCCGCGGCGAACTGGTCGTGCTGCCGACCGACACGGTCTACGGCGTCGCGGCCGACGCGTTCACCCCCGCGGCGGTGCAGCGACTGCTCGATGCCAAGGGGCGCGGCAGGCAGTCGCCGCCGCCCGTGCTGATCCCCAATACCGACACGCTCGCAGCGCTGGCCGCAGAGGTCGTCCCCGCGGTGACCAAGCTCGCCGAGGCCTGCTGGCCCGGCCCGCTCACGATCGTGCTCCGGGCCAATCCGAGCCTGAGCTGGGATCTCGGCGAGACGCACGGCACGGTCGCCCTGCGCATCCCGAAGCACGACCTCGCACTCGAACTGCTCGCCGAGACGGGCCCGCTCGCGGTCTCCTCCGCGAACACGACGGGCGATCCGGCTGCGCGCACGGCCTCGGAGGCGCGGGGCATGCTCGGTGACGCCGTCGCCGTCTATCTGGATGCGGGTGATGCCGGCGAGAGCCCGGCCTCGACCATCGTCGATGCGACCGGCCTCGACGCGGAGGGCGGCACGCTCCGCGTGCTGCGGCTCGGCGGCGTATCGCTCGAGCGGCTCGCCGAGGTGCTGCCCCAGGTGACGATCGAGGAGTGATGCTGCCGTTCGCGCTGATCGCGGGGATCGCGGGAGTCGTCACGGCCGCGGCCTCGTTCGGCGTGCTGCGGCTGAGCCGAAGACTCGACCTGGCGCCCGAGGTGCGCGAGCGCGACGTGCACACGTCGCCGACCCCGCGGCTCGGCGGCGTGGCGATGTACGTGGGACTTCTCGCAGCGGTGGTCGCCGCGGCCGTCTTCACGCCGCTGGGCGAGCAGATCGGCGATCTCGGGAGGATGTGGGGGCTGCTCGGAGCCTGCAGTCTGATTGCGCTGGTCGGGATCCTCGACGACCTGCTCGACCTCGACTGGATGCTGAAGCTCGCCGCGCAGCTGGCGGCGGCCGGGCTGCTGGCCTGGCAGGGCGTGCAGATCATCTCGGTGCCGTTCGGCAACACGCAGATCGTCGGGTCGCCTGCCGCGACGTTCGTGCTCACGGTGTTCCTCATGACGCTCGTGATGAACGCGGTGAACTTCGTCGACGGCCTCGACGGGCTGGTCGCCGGCGTCGCGATCATCGCGAACTCCGTGTTCTTCGTGTACACGCAGCTGCTCACTGCCGAGACCGGCGGCGACTCGTCGATCTCCTTCGCCGCGGTGATCGCCGCGATCGTCGTCGGCATGGCGGCCGGGTTCCTGCCGTTCAACTGGCATCGCGCGAAGATGTTCATGGGCGACACCGGCGCGCTGCTGATCGGCCTGCTCATGGCCGTTTCGACCGTGTCGGTGACCGGGCAGCTCAACCCCGGCGCACTCGATCAGAAGCTGGTGCTCGCGAGCTACATCCCCATCATCCTGCCCATCGCGGTGCTCGCGCTGCCGCTCGCCGATTTCACGCTCGCGGTCCTGCGCCGGGTGCAGGCCGGCAAGAGCCCGTTCTCCGCCGATCGCCAGCATCTGCACCATCGGCTGCTCGACATGGGCCATTCGCCCGTGCAGGCGGTGCTCATCTTCTACCTCTGGACGGCGGTGATCTCGGTGGCCTGCCTGCTCGTCTTCACCATGCAGAGCTTCTTCTGGCCGGCGATCGTCGCGATCAGCGGGGGAGTGCTCTGCCTCGTGGTGACGCTCACCCCGCTCCCGCGGGTGCGTGCGCGGATGTCACAGCGGGGCTTGCTACGGTGGTCGCTGAACCGCGACACCGCGGATGACGAGAGGATCGCCACGTGACCGAGACCGCATCGAACGCGCCCGCCCAGGGGCAGATGCCCTCGTCGCAGCCGGTGCTGCTGCGTGCGCTGAAGTGGGGCGCGATCGCGACCGCCGTGCTGCTCATCGTGTGCGGCGGAATCGGCTGGTGGATCGCCGGGGCCCCCGGGCTCGTCGGCGGCGTGCTCGGTGCCGCGTTCGCGGGAGTGTTCCTCGGGCTCACAATCGGCAGCATCGCCTTCGCCAACCGCTTCATCGGGAGCGAACTCTACGTTCCGCTCTTCTTCGGCATCGTGGTCGGCGGCTGGGTGCTGAAGTTCGTGGCCTTCATCGTCGCGGCCGTGCTGCTTCGCGATCAGCCCTGGCTCGAGCCGAAGATCCTCTTCTTCTCGCTCGTCGCCGGCGTGATCGTCTCGCTGACGGTCGATGCCTTCATCATGACGAAGAGCCGGCTGCTCTACGCGTCCGACGCGCGGCTTCCCTAGCAGAATCCGGGCGTCTGCGCACCCCCGCTGAAGTAACGTCTCGGTTTCGCCGACAGCCGAATTTTTGCTACGATTGATCTGTTCCCAAGCCGAGCAGCCTGATGCGCTGCTGTGCGCAGACCGGGGGCACGATCATCGTTCGACGCCGTGCGGCTTCGCGCTGCACCACGAATCAGGAGAATGGCGCTGTTTTCTAACGCTGTGCAACTCGTGACCCCGGGCCTCATCGTCGCCGAGGGGGGCGGGTTCCACCCGCCGTCGATCGACGACTTCTTCCCGCCGGCGATCTTCTTCGAGGGCACCCCCTTCGAGATGAACCGCATCATGCTGATCCGCGTGATCATGATGCTCGTCGTGCTTGCGCTCTTCTGGGCGGGCACGCGGAAGATGAAGGTCGTGCCGGGTCGCTTCCAGTCGTTGACCGAGATGGCGCTCGACTTCGTGCGGGTGAACATCGCCGAGGATCTGCTCGGCAAGACCGATGGCCGCCGCTTCCTGCCGGTGCTCTCGGCGATCTTCTTCATGATCATCTCGTTCAACATCACCGGCATCATCCCCGGTTTCAACGTGGGCGTCTCCGCGGTGGTCGGCGTTCCGCTGGTGCTCGCGATCGTCTCGTACATCACCTTCATCTACGCGGGCCTCAAGAAGAGCCCGAAGAACTTCATCAAGAATTCGCTGTTCCCGAAGGGCGTGCCGCTGCCCTTCTACATCCTGGTCACGCCGATCGAGTTCTTCTCGACCTTCGTGCTCCGGCCCGTCACCCTGACGCTGCGACTCATGATGAACCTCGTCGTCGGCCACCTCCTGCTGGTCCTCTTCTTCAGCGCCACCTGGTTCTTCTTCTTCGAGCTCCAGGGAGCCATCAAGCTGCTTGGCGCGGCGACGCTGATCGTGGGCTTCGCGTTCACGCTCTTCGAAATCCTGGTGGCGTTCCTCCAGGCCTACATCTTCACCATTCTCACCGGCGTCTACATCCAGCTCGCGCTGGCTGAAGAGCACTAAAACCTCAACAACCTCAACGCGGGCTCGGCGAACGCCGCGCTCACCAACGGAAGGAAACACCTATCGTGTCTGTTCTCGCTGAAGTTTCGGGCAGCATCTCGACCGTCGGCTACGGCCTCGCGGCCATCGGCCCGGCCATCGGCCTCGGCATCGTGGTCGGCAAGACCATCGAGGGCGTCGCCCGCCAGCCCGAGCTCGCCGGCCGTCTCCAGGTGCTGATGTGGATCGGTATCGCGTTCACCGAGGCGCTCGCCCTCATCGGTATCGCGACCCACTTCATCTTCACCGTCTAAGTCCTCCACCCTTCTCTAGTCTCGAAAGGGAGGCTCGATGATTCACGCAGTACGTATCGCTGCGGAGCCGGCGGCGGAGACGCGCAATATTCTGCTCCCCGAAACCTACGATCTCGTATGGTCGACGTTCATCTTCGTCGTCCTGCTGGTCGCGTTCTGGAAGGTCTTCCTGCCGAAGCTGCAGAAGATGCTCGACGAGCGCGCGGCCGCGATCGAGGGCAACATCGCCAAGGCCGACGAGGCCCAGGCGAAGGCGGAGGCGGCGCTGCAGGAGTACACCGCGCAGCTCGCCGGCGCCCGCCAGGAGGCTGCCGATATCCGCGACGCCGCCCGCGCTGACGCCACGAAGATCGTGGCCAAGGCCAAGGACGACGCGACGACCGAGGCCGCCCGCATCGCGCAGGCCGCGCAGGCGCAGATCGAGGCGGAGCGCCAGAGCGCCGTCGTCTCGCTGCGCAAAGAGGTGGGCACCCTCGCGATCGATCTCGCCTCGGGCGTCGTCGGCGAGTCGCTTTCGGACGACAAGAAGGCATCGGCCCTGGTCGATCGCTTCCTCGCCGATCTCGAGGCTTCCGAGAAGGCAGCGAAGTAATGGGGAGTGCGTCGCGCGAAGCGCTCAACGCGGCCAAGGCCTCGTTGAGCGGCAGGCTCGGCAAGTCCGCGGGCTCGGAACTGCTCAGCGCAGCCGCGCAGATCGGCGGATCCCCGGCGCTGCTCGGCGCCCTCGCCGACGCGTCGGCGGCGCCGGCGGCGAAGACCGGCGTGGTCGAGCGCCTCTTCGGCGGCGTCTCGGCCGGCGCTCGTGCCGTGCTGACCGCAGCGGTCGAGCAGAAGTGGTCGAACGCGGGCGAGCTGGTCGATGGCATCGAAGAGCTCGGCCTGCGAGCCCTCGCGGTCACGACCGACGGCCTGGCGGACGAACTGCTCTCGGCCGCAGGGGTCATCGACGGCAACCACGAACTCGAGTTGAGCCTCGGCAGCAAGCTCGGCGACGCGGCGGCGAAGACCAAGCTCGTCGAGCGCGTCTTCTCGGGCAAGCTCTCGGATGAGGCGACCGGTGTGGTGACGCACCTCGTGGCCCACCCGCGAGGCCGCCGCGTGAGCGCGGCACTGCGCGAGAGCGCCCGGATCGCCGCCGATCAGGGCGGCGACGAGCTCGCCACGGTGACCGTGGCGGCGCCGCTCAACCCGGCCCAGCAGCAGAAGCTGGCCGAGTTGCTCGCACAGGGAGCCGGTCGCCCGGTTCGCGTGACCACGGTCGTCGATCCCGCGCTGGTGGGCGGCGTCCGCATCCAGATCGGCGATGACGTGATCGACGGCAGCGTCCGATCGCGCATCGATGACCTGCGCCTGCAGCTCGCAGGCTAACGACTTTTCAGCCCGCGGGTCGGGCGAACGGATAGAGAGAACGAAATGGCAGAACTCACCATCAGCCCTGATGAGATTCGCGACGCGCTGAAGGACTTCGCGTCGTCCTACGAGCCCGCGACGGCCGGGAAGACGGAGGTCGGCACGGTCATCGACGCCGCGGACGGCATCGCCCACGTGGCGGGCCTCCCCGGCGTCATGGCGAACGAGCTCGTCCGGTTCGCGGACGGCACCCTCGGCCTGGCGCAGAACCTCGAAGAAGACGAGATCGGCGTCGTCGTGCTCGGCGAGTTCACCGGTATCGAGGAGGGCCAGCAGGTCACCCGCACCGGCGAGGTGCTCTCGGTGCCCGTGGGCGAGGGATACCTCGGCCGCGTGGTCGATCCCCTTGGCAACCCGATCGACGGCCTCGGCGAGATCGCGGGCGTCGAAGGCCGTCGCGCCCTCGAGCTCCAGGCGCCGGGCGTGATGCAGCGCAAGTCGGTGCACGAGCCGCTGCAGACGGGTATCAAGGCGATCGACGCCATGATCCCGGTCGGCCGCGGCCAGCGCCAGCTCATCATCGGCGACCG